>JAJZRF010000026.1 GCA_021847425.1 Deltaproteobacteria bacterium
CGACGCAGGGGCGGTAGCCCAGGACATTCTTGGGGTTCTTGGGTTCGATGCCGCAGATGACCCCGATGCCGCCGCAGTTGAACTCGGCAAAGGTGTCGCCCACCGAGCCCAGCACCCACAGCTCCGGGCGCTGGTGTTCGGGGTTCCATTTGGTCATGGTCAGGCCCCGGGCGCCGATGGAGCCGCCGATATAAACCTTGCCTTCGGCCATGGCGTTGCAGGCGCCGTTGGTGGCATCGCCCTTGACAGTGATCTCCGCCCCGATATTGAGGTAGCCCACGTCATCGGAAGCAGGCCCGTCGCAGACGATGGTGGTGCCGGGCAGGCCCATGCAGCCCAAGCGCTGGCCGCAGGGGCCGCTGATCTCAATCTCCACCTTCTTGCCCGCGTTTTTCAACCGGCCGCCCACATTGTGCTGGCCGTAGGTTTCCAATTTGAGCCGGGTGGATTTGGCAAAGGCCTTCTGGACCAGTTCTTCAAAATTCTTGGAGCTGATCCGCTGGCCATTGGCATCAAGCCCTTTCACGACAATTGCTTTACTCACAGCGTGCTCCTTCCTTAACAGACGTATCTGATATTTAAACGTTCGGCCACATCCTTGTCGTCAATGCCAAGAGCATCGGACATACCGATGGGCAGGCTCTGAGAGCGGCCCAGGGGCGCCATGATCTTTTTGACCTCGGTGCGGATGGACATGAAGGTCTCCGCCACGCGCTGGGCAACCTGGTCCGGGTCGAGGCGGCGGTAGAGCTTGGGATTCTGGCTGGTGATGCCCTTGGGACACAGGCCGATGTTGCAGACGTTGCAGCGATTGCTTTCGGTGCCGAGGCAGCCGGCGGCGGATTGCATGATGAACTTGCCCATGTGAACGCCGGAAGCACCGAGCATGATCAGGGCCATGCCGTTCTGGGTGACATTGCCGTTCTTGCCCACGCCGCCCGCGGCGAAGATGGGGATTTCATTCTGCTTGCCCTGGGCGCAGAGGTCGAGATAGCACTCGCGCACATTGGCAGCGATGGGATGGCCGGTGGCATCCATGCTGATGTTGTAGGCAGCACCCGTGCCGCCGTCGATGCCGTCGATCATCAGCGCCCCGGCATAGGGGTTGCGCACCAGGTTGTTCAACACGGATTTGGCCGAGGTGGAGCCGGAGATCTTCGGATAGACCGGGACCCGGAAGTTCCAGGCCATGGACATGGTCTGGATCATCTTCATCACCGACTCCTCGATGGAATATAAGGTCTGGTGCACAGGCGGCGAGGGCAGATCCACGCCCTCGGGCACCCCGCGCAGACGGGCGATGAGCTTCGATACCTTGAACCACATCAACAGGCCGCCATCGCCGGGCTTGGCGCCCTGGCCGTACTTGATCTCAATGGCCGCCGGATCGCACTGCATCTCGGGGATAGCCCGGATGATCTCGTCCCAGCCGAAATAGCCGGAGGCGATCTGGAGGATGATGTATTTGAGAAACGGGCTGCGCAGAACCCAGGGCGGGCAGCCGCCCTCGCCGGTGGCCATGACCACGGGAATGCCCAGGACCTCGTTGCAATAGGCCACGCCTTGCAGCAACCCCAGCCACATATTGGGCGAGAGCGCGCCAAAGGACATGGAGCCGATGACAAAGGGGAAGATCTCCCGCACCGGCGGAATCCATTCCCCGGCCAGCTTGCGGCGGACATATTCCTCCGGCGGCAGCACCCGGCCAAGCAGGGTGTTGCAGGAAAATTCGTGGCGGCCTGCATCCAGAGCCGGGTCGGTGAGCATGGAGATCCGGTCGAAAATGATGCGGTCGAGCAGGCTCGCGCCCGGCACGTTGCGCCGGCCCCCGCGTTTGGCCGGTTCGCCCTGCTGAGTGTTGACGAAACGGAAGCGATCGCGGCTGGCGTTGGCCACCGGATGGATGGCCTCGTTGGGGCAGACCATGGCGCAGGTGCCGCAGCCGATGCAGCGTTTGCTCACCTCGGTGGACTGGCGGATGCCGACAAAGGTTTTGTATGAGCTGCCCCGTTCCGCAGAGGAAAGCACCAGATGGGGCATGCGTTTGCGCATGTAGGCCAGCTTCAGGGTGCCCACCGGACAGACTGCGGCGCAGCGGCCGCACAGGGTGCAGCGGTCTTCGCGGTGCTCGATGATCCAGGGCAGATCGTTGGGGGTCAGGCTGCTTGGGGTATTGGCAATTGATCGAACTGAGACCATATCTGCAACTCCTGTCTGTCTGGAGGAATAATAACGGTGTGTTCCCGCATGGGCTGGAAATCCTTGGAGCGATCCCGGTCGGGGATCATCGCGTCAATGCCGCACATCTCCGAGGCAAAGGCCCACTCGCCGGGTTTGCCGCCCACCGTGGCCGGCCGCATCTTCTTGGCGTCCATGACCAGCATGGCTGTTTCGTCGGGCAGGGTGCCGATCACCGCATTGGGGCCATCGATGATCAACCGACGGCAGGCGTCCCGCAGGCCGCGGAGAAAATCGCCCTGGGGATGCTTGGCCAGCTCTTCGTTTTTGAGCGGGGTGATCACATGCTTGTAGGCCTCAAGCGGTAGCATGAGCTGTTTGGTCACATAATGGAGGATGTGGGCGAATACCTCGGAATCCGACTGGTAGCCGATATAGCCGGGGTAGGCCCGGCCGGTGAGCCAATCCTTGATGGGGATGAATGCGGTGTTCTCGCCGTTGGTCATGGTGGCCACGCCCTGGATAAAGAAGGGGTGGCAGGCATAGAGGTTGATGCCGTAGTTGGTGTTCTGGCGGCCCTGGGCCATGCAGATCCGGCTGGTGATCCGGCCGGAATCCAGTCCCAGCGCAAGGCCGATCTCCAGGGGCCAGCCCACTTCCTTGATCATGACCACGTCGGGCCACAGGGAAAAGGCGGTGAGGTCGTTGCCGTGCGCCTCGCCGTTGGCGCGCAGCGCCAAGCGGGTCAGCATCAGTTCGTGTTCGACCTGGTGGGCCGTGAGCTTGCTCCAGGATGCAGGCTTCTTGTACACCCGGAGGATGTACTTGTGCCGGTCCTGGGCCTCGATCATCGCCTTGTTTACGTCAAATTCGTGATCGTACTTGAGGGTGAATCCGCCCTTGTCCATTATATGGTCGAGACGGGCCAGCGCCGCTTCGCTGTGGGCGATGCCCGAGAGAATCGGGTCCGCGGCGTTGTATTTGTAATCCGCGAAGGTAAGCCCCCTGAGCAGCAGGCCGAGGCCGCTGCCGTCATATCCTTCTTGCATGGCCTCCATGGCCTGCAGAACCGAAAAGGGAGAGAAAGGCTCACTTGCGGTTTTCATGGCTAACCGGCACATGTGTCACTCCTTGTTTGGTGCAATAAATTGGCTTCGTAATAAGCGAAGGCGCAGTCAGCGTCCTTGCGCTTATTGAAAATAATATGCGCCTGTGAATCAGGGTTGAAACTCATGATTATAGCGAGAAATTTCAACCGTACAAGGCGAATTTAGCGACTCACTGCATTACACTACAATAAATGGATTGTCAAGGGGATGCGAGGGGAAAAACCAGCGGGTTGTTTTTGGGAGGTCAAGCAAGCATTTCCAGTAGAATCGGATGCCAGAGGGCAGAGTCGATGATGCCCATTTTTCCGGCAAGGCGGGATTTGTCCACGGAGCGCAACTGGTCGAGCAGTATCCTGGCGCGTTTCCCATCAAAAAGCATCTCGGGGCGGCAGCCCAAGGGTTGCCCCTTGCTGGTGAGTGGCGCGACAATTACCGTGGGTAAGGCTGCGTTCATGTCGTCGGGCGAGACCACCAGCGCCGGGCGTGTTTTTTTGATTTCCGAACCCATGGTGGGGTCGAGGGCAACCCAATACACCTCCCCGCGCCTTACCATTGCCAGTCCTCGTTTTCCTCTGTTGTTTCCACCAGCCCTGCCCATGCTTCCGTGTCGTTCGCCGCCTGGTAGCCCTTGAACCATCCGGCCCGCACCGTTTTGAGCGGTTCGATAATGATACGCTGGCCTTCCTGCCGCATCTCAATTTCAGTGTTGATTTCGCAGGCAGCCAAAAAAGCGGCTGGAATCAGTACCCCGCGTGAATTTCCGATCTTGCGCAATGTGGTTTTCATTAAAAATCTCCTTGGATGTTGTCACATTATTATAACATCCGGCATCAAAGGTCAAATATCTGTTGCCCCTGCTTCCTTTCCGGCCGGTTTGGCATTGAGCCACTCATTATCCTCCTGGGTGAGGGCCATGTTTTCCTCGCTGCATTGGGCAAGGAGTTTGGCGAGGGTATAATGGGGCGTGACCTTTGGCGCGACCACCATTCTGCCATTCTCCGTATTCAGGACTGCGGGGCAAGCACTTGTGTTTTGTATTTTTCCATCCGTCAATTTGCCCCTCCTTTCCGGTAAACCTCCTTGCGGTTGCCAAGGCGAACCACAAGGACACGCAGTGCGCTGTCCTGAATATCGCAGATCACGCGGTAATCGCCAACCCGATAACACCAGAAAGTTCCAAGCGGCCCGGTCAGCGCCTTGCCTCTGCCGCGGATGTTGTCAAGCGGCGCAACCCGCTCATCCATGAAGTCGAGAATTCGCACGGCTGTTTGTTTATCGAGCCCCCGGAGCTGTTGTTTGGCGGTGTCGGTGTACTCAATCGTCCAGGCCAAGGTCTTTCCTCACTTCTGCTGCGGAATGGATGGCCTCCTGGCCTTTGCGGACCCGTTCCAGGGCATCGGCGGCAAGATAATAGTCTTCCAGATTATCGAGGCCGCTCTCGATAATTTCGCGGAGATAAAAGGCCTTGGTGCGCCCGGTATGTGCGGCGAGAAAATCAAGCCGCTGTTCGGTTTCTGGAGAAAGTCGGATCGAGGTTGCCATGTGATGCCTCCTGTGGATTATTTGTATTCATGATATCACAAGAAGGGCGCCAGGGCAAGCTGAATCGAAAGTTCGCCTTGCTTCTGTCGCCAGACACTCCCCAGCTCTGGAAAAGAAGCGGAGGTATTGCCGCATGTTTAATGTTGGGGGCGGTCATCATGTTCGAGTAAATAAAAGAGTAAATAAAAGGGGACGTTGTTGATTAGTTGACTAACTCGCCCCGTTTGTTTGTTGAGCCCCCTTCGTTTATTGCCAAAGGAGTTGCGTCAACCGGCGTAACCCCCTTTTTGTTCTGGCATGTGTCGGTGGAATCTCCTGGTCTGGAAAAATAAATTACCGATTTTGTTTTTTATCGGCTATATTAATTGCCATGTTGGTCTATGGCACTGGGGGCACATCGAACCAGACAGGTGAAGTATGATCGAGATCATCAAGGAAATACTCCTGGACTTCCAGGAAGCGCCGCTGGCCACCGGGGTGCCGCGTCGCCTGGGGCTGACGCCGGTGGCGGGCAAGGCCTCGGTCTGCATCGGGGTGCGGCGCGGCGGGAAATCGACCTATATGTTCCAGGTCATGGAACGGTTGTTGGCGAGCGGTGTTGCCCGCCAAAACATCCTCTATCTGAATTTCTTTGACGACCGGTTGCACACCTTGCGGCGCGAGACCCTGGATCGTATCCTTGAGGCGTTTTACTCCCTCTATCCGGAAAAGAAAAATACCGAAAAGGTCTACTGTTTTTTCGACGAAATCCAGGCCATAGCCGGGTGGGAACCCTTTGTGGAACGGTTGCTGCGCACCGAGAAGTGCGAGGTCTATATCACCGGCTCGTCGGCGCATATGCTCTCGCGGGAGATTGCCACCCAGATGCGGGGCCGGGCGCTTTCCTGGGAGATGTTTCCCTTCTCGTTTCGGGAATTCCTCGATCACCAGGGGATTGAAGGCTCCCCTCCATTTTCCGCCAAGGGTCGGTTGCTGGTGCAAAAGGGGTTTGAGGATTTCTGGGAGCGGGGCGGCTTTCCCGAGGTGGCCGGGCTCGACCGCCGGTTGCGGATCAAGACCCATCAGGAATATTTCAATGCGGTGCTGTTCCGCGATCTGGTCGAGCGCCACGACGTTTCCCACCCCAGGGCGATAACCGACCTGGCCCACCGGTTGGTGGACAACATCGCCTCGCTCTACACGGTCAACAGCCTTACCGGGTATCTGAAATCCTTGGGCCACAAGGCGCCCAAGGCGGCGGTCTCGGAGTATCTGGCCTGGTTCGAGGATGCCTACTTCCTCTTCACCGTGCGCATCTTCGACGCCTCCCTGGCCCGCGCCAACGCCAATCCCAAGAAGGTCTACTGCATCGACCATGCGCTGGTGACCTCGGTCTCCTCGGGCATCCTGGTCAATTCCGGCCACCTGCTGGAAAACCTGGTGTTCACCGCCTTGCGGCGGATCACCCCGGATATTTGCTATGTGAAGACCCGCTCCGGCCGGGAGGTGGATTTCATCGCCCTGTTGGAGGACCGCTCCCGGATGCTGGTCCAGGTGTGCGAATCCCTGGCCGACCCGCAGACCCGGAAACGGGAGATCGCAGCGCTGGCCGAGGCCATGGCTGAACTCAAACTGGCCTCGGGGATCATCGTGACGCGCGGCGAGGATGGGCTGGTCGAAGTCGAGGCGGGGAAGATCGCCATCGTTCCGGCATGGCGCTTTCTGCTCGATCTTGAAGGAAATGACAAGGCGTAGCCATGATTGATCCTTTGCAACAACTCAACGCCCTCAACCACGAGCCGCGGGCAACAACGCGGTATCTCGAAGTCCTCGATTTTCTCCGCCGGATGTTTCAAATAAAAGCAAATAAAAGGGGACGTTGTTGATTAGTTGACTAACTCGCCCCTGTCTGTTAAGTTCCTCCCTATGCCACGCACCGCACGCATAGATATCCCGGGGTTGTTGCAGCACGTTATCGTTCGCGGTATCGAGCGGCGGGATATTTTTCTTGATGACGATGATCGCCACTTATTTCTGGAACGTCTCTCCAAACTCCTCTCCGAAACCCACACCGAATGCCTTGCCTGGGCGCTCACGTCCAATCACTTTCACCTGTTGCTCCGCCCACGGGAAACAAAGCTTTCCGTGTTCATGCGGCGGCTTTTGACCGGCTACGCGATTGTCTTTAACCTTCAGCACAAACGATCCGGCTATCTTTTTCAGAATCGCTACAAATCCATCGCCTGCCAGGAAGACAGCTATTTGCTTGAGCTGGTTCGCTACATCCATTTAAATCCATTGCGGGCGGGTCTGGTGAAAACGATTGACGAGCTGGATAGCTACCCGTGGTGTGGCCATGCGGTTCTCATGGGGCGCCGGGAATTGGACGGCCACAAGGGTGATGAGGTCTTGCTGCTGTTTGATCGGAGCAAGAGAAGTGCCCGGCGGAAATACCGGGATTTCGTTATTGACGGCATCAAGAATGGACGACGGGATGATCTTGTCGGCGGCGGTTTGCGCCGGTCATTGGGCGTTTCTGGGGCAAGCGATCATGGAGCCTTTGATGAAAGGATCCTCGGCAGCGGTGAATTTGTGGAGAGCCTGTGGCGGAAGACGGAACCCAGCCAAATTTTCGGCCCCAGGATGACACTTACCGGGATAATACAAGGTGCGGCAGAGGTGTTTGGGGTAAGGGTGGAATTATTGCGCCAGAGGAACCGGGTAAAAGAACTTGCCGAGGCCCGGGCGGCGATATGTTACTTGGCCGTGAGGGAGTGCGGCATCAACGGGGTTGAGGTGGCCAGGGCGCTGAATTTGAGTCGTTCCGGGGTAAGTGTTGCGGCAAAGCGGGGCGGTGCAATTATAGCCGGGAACCCCGGGCTTAGGGGGAAGTTGGTCGACAAATCAACAACGTCCCCTTAATGCTCCAAATCAACAACGTCCCCTTAATGCTCCCGGCAAAAATTGAGCGGCAGGTTGGGATTTTTCCACTGGTATTACGCGAGCTATTGGGAAAAGATGGTGTGCGTTATTGTGCTGGCATCAGTTCTGTTGAGTCCCCTGGTGGCCATCTACGCCGCCGGGTTTACCGCCGCCTGCCTGTATACGAAAAGGGGATTGCCGGAACCGGTACGTAACGGTTGAAAAAGCACCTCCGCCGCTTCACAAGCGCAACCGCTCCCCGCCCTGCCCGCGATCAAAGCCCAAACACCATGACGAAGCGCCCACCCATTGGCTTATTTAAAATAACTTGCTATAATGGCCACATGTATACACTCAACCACAAAGAGGAACGACATGAGCCAGACAGTATCCGTAAGACTGGATGATGACACGTTGAAACAGTTGGACATGATGGCAAAAACCGCCGACAGATCCAGGGCCTGGCTGATGGCGCAGGCGGTAAAGCAATACGTGGCGCATGAGGCGTGGCAAATTGAGGCCATTCAGAAATCACTGGAAAAGCTGGAGAGCGGCGCCGCCAGGTTCGCTGACCACGACAAGGTAGCGCAGTGGCTTGCCTCTTGGGGGTCGGAGAATGAAAAGGAACAGCCAACATGCGGGTAAGATGGGAGGAAGACGCGCTTTCCGATCTGGTTGCCTTACGCAAATATATCGCCCAAGACAATCCTGCCGCCGCCCATAAGGTGGCCGAACGCATTTTAACATGCGTTGATCTCCTGGCCACGCATCCATTGGCCGGGGAACCCGGTCGAATTCACAACACCAGAGAAATGGTGGTGAGCAAAACGCCGTATACCATTATTTATCACGCCACGGCGGAGCTGATAACAATCTTGCGAGTATTCCACCAAGCCAGGAAATGGCCGGCAGAATCATAACGGAACCGCGCGGATAGTGGTATCACGGGCTTCGTCGAGCCCACCTTCTTCGGGGCATGATACCGCCATGGAAATCTGCACCTAAGGCGCACCCCTTGCCTTTGCCGACATCATCGACCAAGCCAGGCGCATTGCCCAGGAATGGGAGGAGCGGAACCATGGCTGAAAAATTTACCAAATACGACTCCGCGGAGTATCTGAAAACCGATGCGGACATGGCCGCCTACCTCGACGCCTGCCTTCAGGAGGCTGGCGACGACCCCGCTTTCATCGCCCATGCCTTGGGGGTGATTGCCCGCGCCCGTGGCATGTCCCAGCTTGCGCGGGACACCGGCCTGGCGCGGGAGAACCTGTACAAAGCACTCTCCGCCGAAGGCAACCCGGAATTCGGCACCATCTTGAAGGTGGTCAAGGCGTTGGGCCTGAAGCTACACGCCGAGCCTGCCTGAACCAGCGCCACGGAGTGCGAAAGGGGTCTTTCTGTATCCTGCTATTCTCGGTCTCGAAACCGGGCCATTTTCCCTTGACAAAAAAAGACAAAAGGAATAATCAAATTCCTCCCGGCGCGCGGCGCGGCAGGCCTCGCGTGCTGCCGCTGAAAACCTGTTGTCTGAAATTCGGATTAATTTCGGCAAGTTGTGTCTAGCACTGTGCGCCGATAACCCTGTGAAGAATGTGACATGGCATCCTTACTGACCTTCCCCAAAGGCGGTGTGCATCCGCCTGCATCAAAGGGCCTGACCGAGAACCTCGCCATCGAGGCAATGCCCGCGCCCGACGAGCTTGAGATTATTCTTGGCCAGCATATCGGCGCACCCTGCACCCCCACCGTCGCTCCCAAGGATGCAGTGCAGGAAGGCCAGGTCATCGGCGAGGTGACCAAGGGGCTCGGGGTTCCCCTCCATGCCCCGGTGGCCGGAACCGTCAAGAATCTCGGCATGTCCGGCCACCCCATGCGCGTCAGCGCCCCATCCATTACCATCCAGACCAATAAGGAAGCAGCGCCGGTGCAGTATTCCCGCTGCGACTGGCAGAAGCTTGCCAAGGAAGAGCTCTTGGCCAAGGTGCATGCGGCCGGAATCATCGGTATTGGCGGCGCGGGCTTTCCCTCCCATGTGAAGCTTTCCCCTCCGCCGGACAACCCGGTGGACACCCTGATCTTAAACGGCGCCGAATGCGAGCCGTACATCACCGCGGATCATCGCCAGATGCTGGAGCGCGCCCAGGAGATTGTCGAGGGCGCTCTGGTGATCCTCAAGATCCTCGGGATCAAGAAGTGTTTCATCGGCATCGAGAACAACAAGCCCGACGCCATCAAGACCATGACTGCGGCGGTGGTGGCCGGTGCCACCCCGGAACACACCATTATAGTGCAGCCCTTGCAGGTCAAGTATCCGCAGGGCTCGGAAAAACAGCTCATCCAAGCCATTACCGGGCGCAAGGTTCCCGGCTTCGCCCTGCCCTCGGCAGTGGGGGTGGTGGTTCATAATGTAAGCACCGCCAGGGCTATTTACGATGCGGTGGTGCTGTCCAAGCCCCTGTATGAGAAGGTGATGACCATCTCCGGCAAGGGGATCAAGCGGCCAGCCAATCTGCTGGTCAAGGTGGGCACCAGGGTAAGTGACATCGTGGAGTATCTTGGCGGGGTAACGCCGGAGCTGTCCAAGATTGTCATGGGCGGGCCGATGATGGGCTTTGCCGTATCCTCCCTGGACATCCCGGTGACCAAGACCACCTCGTCGGTGCTTTTTCTCGCCGCAGATGAAATCGACATCACCCCGCACTCCCAGTGCATCCGCTGCGGCTGGTGCCTGGAGGCTTGTCCCATGGGGTTAGAGCCCAATGAGATCGCCATCCATGTGGAGGCGGGGAGGGCTCAGGATACCGGGCAGTTCGGGGTGTTCGAGTGCTTTGAGTGCGGCTGTTGCGCCTATGTCTGTCCGGCAAAACGGCCCTTGGTCCAGTTCGTCCGGCTGGCCAAGATGAAGGCCAAGCGATAAAAGGGAGAAACGCAAAGACGCAGAGGCGCAGGTGACGGGAATAATAAAACGAGGGAATCTCGGTTAAGGTTGCCGTTACGGTCTCACTGACTACTTTTAAGTTGTGTAAGGTTTTTTATTTGCGCCTCTGCGTCTTTGCGTTAAGCAGTTTAATCTGCAAAGTGCGGAAGGTTTTAGAACGAAGGAGACCGGCCATTAACGAGCACGCTTCAGATAAAGCTGAGTTGAGCAGCTCGCCTGCTCAAACGAAACTTATACCCTCTGGGTGTAACCAGTCACCCGTTACACCACAGGGGTTGTGGAAGGTTTCCGTTTCCCCCCATGTGAAGAGCGGCGAGTCGGTTGCAAAAATCATGTGGACGGTGGTGGCCTGCCTGGTGCCGCCCCTGGTCCTTTCCGTATTCATCTTCGGCATTCAGACCCTGATTATCACCGCGGTCAGCGTGGCGAGCTGCGTGGCGGTTGAGGCCGCAACCCAGAAGGCCTTGGGCCGCAGGATTACCATCGGGGACGGCAGCGCGGTGATCACCGGCATGCTGATTGCCTTTGTCATCCCGCCCGGAGTGTCGCCGCTGCTGCCGGTGCTGGGCGCGGTTATGGCCATCGCCATCGGCAAGCATCTGCTGGGCGGGATCGGCTACAACATTTTCAACCCGGCGCTTCTGGGCCGGGCTTTTCTCATGGCCACCTTCCCGGTGGCCATGACCTCGGCCTGGCTGCCGCCCCTGCACGACATGGCGATTTTTAAGTATCTGGGCACGCACATCGACGCCGTTGCCACGGCTACCCCCCTGGCAGTGCTGAAAACCCAAGGGATGGCCGCCTTCAGCGAACAGTTCGGCACCGCAGCCAACGTCTATACCCATTTCTTTCTCGGCTGGCGGCCCGGCTGCATCGGCGAGACCTCCGGGTTGCTGATCGTGTTGGGCGGGCTCTATCTGCTCTATCGCGGCTACATTACCTGGCATATTCCGTTTACGGTTATAGGGACCATCGGGTTGCTTTCCTGGTGTTTCGGCGGCGAGACCCTGTTTTCCGGCGACCCGTTGCTGGCTGTCCTTTCCGGCGGTGCCTTGCTTGGGGCCTTTTTCATGGCCAACGACTATGTCACCTGCCCCACCAACAAGACCTCCCAGCTTATTTACGGGGTCGGCGTGGGGGCGCTCACCGTGCTCATCCGGCTGAAAGGCGGCTATCCCGAGGGAGTTTGCTATGCCATCCTGCTCATGAATCCGCTGAGCCCGGTATTGGACGGATTTTTCAAGCCCAAGCGCTTTGCGCCTCTCCAGGGAGGGGCAAAATGAAAAATATCCTTACCATCATCTTCCGGCTGACGGTGGCCTGCCTGCTGGCCGGGCTGGTCATGGGCACCGCCTTTGTCTTCACCAACAAGGCGAAGAAGCACAATCTGCATGTCAATGAACAGAAGGTCATGCTCAGCCTCCTGGGATATTCGGCAAAGAACCCCGCCCCGGCAAGCGTGGCCATGCACGAGGTCTACCGCTACATCGTCAGCCAGGGCGACGTTCTGACCACGGGCTATCTCCTGCCCCTGCGGGATGGCTCCTTTTCCTTTGTGACCATTGATCTGACGGGCGCGTTCGTGGCCCGCTATCCCGTGGCGATTTCCGCGGAAAAGGCGGTTGAGGCCGACGAGCGCAGTCAGGCGATTGCAGCCGCCATCGGCGCGGGCAAGACCATCCGTTACGCCGACCAGACCATCGTGGTCACCGACGGCGGCAAGAGAACGGCCTATCTGCTGCCTGGCAGGTTCCCCGGCTTCAAGACCTTCATCAGCGCGATGCTGGCCCTGGACAAGAACTGCACCATTCTGGGCCTGGAGATCATGGAAAACGAGGAAGATCCCGGTCTGGGAGGGGAGATAGTGCAGGACTATTTCAAAAACCAGTTCAAGGGCAAGCCGCTTGACACCGTCAAAAAACTTGAGGTTGTAAAAACGCCCCTGCCGGAGGAGTACCGCAAGGCATTGGAGGCAGGCAAGCGCGGGCAGATGGGGGCGGCGGAGGTGGCCAGCATCGAGGAGCAATACAAGGACCACGATATCTATGCCCTCACCGGGGCAACCATCTCAAGCCGTTCCGTGACCAGCGGGGTCAAGGGGATGGTCAAAAAATTCGCCTACCGGTTGGCGATTCTTGACCGGGTTCTTGCCGAACAGCATATCGCGGTCCCTTTTTAGTAAGTTAGAGATCGTTTTCTGCGTTTTTTTGGCGGAAAACGATCTCGTTAACGCATTTATCCCGTTTATCGGGGTTAGGCGACGCTTTTCTCGGAGAATGTGACAGTGGCGACTGACAAAACAAACCTGCAACTGGTGGTCAACGGAATCCTGAACGAGAACCCCATTTTCCGGCTGGTGCTTTCCATGTGCCCGGCAGTGGGAATCAGCACCACGGTGATGAACGGCTTCATGCTGGGGATTGCCGTGCTCTTCGTTCAGGTCTGTTCGAGCTGCACCATTTCCCTGTTCAAGAACGTCATCCATCCCCGGATCCGGATTCCAACCTACACCCTGACCATCGCCACCTGGGTGACGGTCATCGACATGGTCCTGGCCGCCTACCTGCCCGAGGCCTACGCCAAGATGGGCATCTTCATCAAGCTCATCGTCGCCTTTGCCATCATCACCATGCGCTTGGAGATGTTCGCCTGCAAGGAGAGCGTCAATGCCTCGTTCTGGGACGGCATCGGCATGGGCTTGGGTTTCATGTTCGGCATGATGGCCCTGGGCTTTGTCCGGGAGCTGCTGGGCATGGGCACCATCCTGGGCTACGACGTGCTGGGCTTCAAGCCGCTGCTCTTTTTCGTGCTCCCCTTTGCCGGGTTCTTCTGCGTCGGCCTGATGATGGCCTTTTTCAACTATATCGAGATCGTCTACAAACGAGCGAAACGGGCCTGAACCATGAAAACTTCCACCATGAAACGGATAGTGCTGTTGCTCGCTGTTGTCCTTGCCCTGCCGGTTCTGGCGCAGGCCCAGGAGCTGATTGCCGGAAAGTCCTTCGGCAAGGCCAAAAACGAGATCGTCGTGACCTTTGCCGGGGATGTGGACCGCGCCACGGTTGAGAACCCGGCAAACTACCGGGTCTACGAGGAGCAGGATCCGGACATCAAGCTGGATCTGGTGCGCGTGGCCCTTGCCCCTGATCAGAAAACCGCCACCCTGACCTTCAAGGAGCCGCTCAACACCCGGGTGCCGCATGTGGTCTCCATCAGCCACCTCAGCGAAAGCGGGGCTGCGGCAACCTTCAAGGTGATGAAGCCCTACCTCGGCTACCTGTTTTCCATTCTGGTCAGCGCGCTCTTGATCAACAACTTTGTCTTCACCAAGTATCTGGGGCTCTGTGTCTTTTTCGGCACCTCCAAGCGCAAGGACACGGCCAAGGGCATGGGGTTTACCTTCACCATGGTCATGGTGGTGAGCGCCATCATGAGCTGGTTTTTCTACCAGTTCATCCTCAAGCCCTATGGTCTGAACTTCCTGCAGATCGTGGTCTTTATCGGCCTGGTTTCCCTTACCGTGCAGGCGGTGGACACGGTGCTGCGCAAGGTGAATCCTGCCTTGTTCAACGCCTTTGGCGTGTATCTGGTCCTGGTCATCGCCAACTGCGTGATCATCGCGGTGCCGCTGATCCTGGCGGACAACGAATACAATTTTCTGGAGTCCTTCATGCTTGCCCTGGGGGCAGGCGGCGGCTTCCTTCTGGCCCTGTATCTGATGAGCTCGGTGCGGGAGAGGATGGAGCTGGCCAATATCCCGGCGACCTTCAAGGGCGTGCCCATCGCCTTTATTGTCGCCGGACAGTTTGCCCTGGCGTTTCTTGGCTTCTCCGGGCTGACTCTTTTTTAGGGGCCGTTGGGCAAATTGTAACGCAACGGCGCAAAGTCGCAGAGTTGTAGCAGTGTTAAGGGCAAGCCCTTATTTTTGAAGGTTATCTTCGCGTCTCTGCGTCTTTGCGTTAGATTTTTTTTAGTTATTCCCTTGTATATGGGAAAGGTGTGGAAATGGATCCAGCATTAGTCAAACTCGCCTTGGGCGGCATCGCCCTTTTGGGCTGCATCGGCCTCTTCTTCGGCATAGGCCTTGCCTTGGCGGCGCATCGGTTTGCGGTTGAGGCAAACCCTCTGATTGAAGAGGTCTTGGAGTCCCTGGCCGGAGCTCAGTGCGGCGGTTGCGGTTATCCGGGTTGCGAGGGGTATGCCATTGCGGTGGTCACCAACCCCGAGGTGCCGCCCAATCTCTGTTTTCCCGGCAAGGAAAAGGTGGCCGAACGGGTGGCCCAGCTCACCGGCAAGAAGATGACCGCGGTTGAAGATATGATCGCCCTTGTCCGCTGCTCCCGCAAGGAAGGAAGGGTCAGCCACAAGCACGAGTACATCGGCTTTGCCTCCTGCACCGCGGCCAACCTCGGCTTCGGCGGCCCTTCGGCCTGCAATTACGCCTGCATCGGCCTCGGGGAATGCGCCGAGAGCTGCCCCTTTGACGCCATTGCCATGGTGGATGGCTTTCCGGTGGTGAATCCCGACAAGTGCGTGGCCTGCGGCACCTGCGTCCGGGCCTGCCCCAAACGGATCATCGAGCTCATGACCCTCAAGGCCAGGGTGCATGTGCCTTGCTCCACCAAGGATCTGGGCAAGAATGTCAAAAAGGTGTGCGAGGTCGGCTGCATCTCCTGCCAGATGTGCGTGAAGAAATGTCCGGCTCAAGCCATTGCCTATGTGGACGGCCTGATCAAGATTGATCATCCGAAATGCATTGCCTATGGCCCGGAGTGCGGCGAGATCTGTGTGGAAAAATGCCCCCGCAATATCATGCGGAAATATAAGGGCAGGGCAGCCATTGCCCGGCAGGCGGAAGGGTTGAAGATGGCATCCTAGCGAACGAACAGCGGAAAATGAAAGGCAAAAGGGAGATGTCCCCGATCCTTTTTTATTGCGTAAGAGAGGGAGAAAATGAAGATGAAGTCAACCATGCCGCACCCGTCCAGTCAGCAGAGAAGAAATTTTTTAAAGCTCTCCGGCCTTCTTGGTCTCGGTGCGGCCTCTGCCGCCCTGCTGCCCACGCCCCATGCGGAGGCGCTTCTCTTTGGCCCCAAGGAATACAAGGTTTCCGAGACCAGGCTGTCCATGGGTTCTTTTTTGGCTATTACCGCCTTTCATCCCTCCAGGGACGAGGCGCAGCATGCCATCGGGCTTGCCTGGGAGGAGATCGCCCGGCTGTGCAAGCTGCTCAGCCGTCACGACCCCTCCACCCCGCTTTCCCAGCTTAACCGGACCGGCACCCTGCCCGAGGGCCAGATGGAAGTGGTGGAGGTGGTGGCCCGTTCGCTCTACCATCACAAGCAGACCGGCGGAGCCTTTGACATCACGGTCCAGCCCGTGCTCGACCTGTATGAGAAACGATTTGCCGCCGGGCGTCGGCCGACCGACGCGGAGATCACCGCGCTCTTGCCCCGGGTTGGCTCGGAGCACATCCGTTTTGCCAAAGGCGGGGTTTCCTTTGCCAGGGAGGGGATGGGCATCACCCTTGATGCCCTTGCGCCTGGCTACATCGTTGACCGGGCTTCCGAACTCCTGACCCGCAACGGGGTGGTCAACCATCTCGTCAATTGCAGCGGCGATATCCGCACCAGCGGGGCGGCGGCCAAGGGCACGCCCTGGACTGTGGCCATCCAGGACCCGGCCAAGAAAAAAGCCTATCCCGAGGTGGTCAGCATGGGCACCGGCGCCATCTGTACCTCCGGTGACTACGAAGCCTTCTATGACAAGGAAAAGATCTTCCACCACATTGTCAATGGCCGCACCGGCCATTCTCCGGCATATTCCACCAGCGTCACGGTCAAGGGACCGTTGTCGGTGATGGACGCCGACGCCATGTCCACCGCGCTTTTTGTCATGTCGCCGGCCGAGGGCCTCGCCTTTGTCAACCGCCGGCCCGATCTCGAATGCTTTCTGATCGACCATCAGGGCGATTTTGAGAAATCCGCGAACTGGAGCAAGCTCGCCTGATTGTTTTGGGCGGCGAAATGCAGGTGAAAAAAGGGGCCCGGCGGCCTCTTTTTTTATGGCCGGTGACCAGCGGACGGATCGCGGAAATGAGTTTTTTCAAGGAGCACAGGCAATGCCCGGGATAAAAAACCCTTTGGAAATATATGCGGCCCTGGCGAAAACAAACTGCGGCCAATGCGGGGTTCCTTCGTGCATGGCCTTTGCCGCCGCAGTGCTTCAGGGGCAGAAAAAGGTGTCTGCCTGTCCGTATCTGGAACCGGCAGTCGCAGCGCAGCTGAGCCGGAGAATTGTCCAGCGGCGTACCTTGGAGGACGAGCAGCTGCAGGCCATCTCCCAGCTGCAACAGGAAGTGGCGGGGCTTGATTTTTCTTCGGTGGCCCTGCGGCTCGAGGCGCGGCTGGTGGAGGGAAATCTGGCGATCAACTGCCTGGGCAAGGATTTTCTCATCACCCCGTCAGGAGAGATGATTTCCGACTGCCATCTCAACCACTGGATTTATATACCCCTGCTGCACTACGTGATCCGTTGTCAGGGGAAAGAGCTGCAAGGCGAGTGGGTGCCCTATGCTACCTTGCCCGGAGCCACCGAATGGAGCCAGTATTTCAGCCACCGCTGCGAAGAACCCTTACGTCAGCTGGCCGACGCCCACCGCGACCTGATTTTTGAAATGCTCCATCTGTTTGGGGCAAAGCCGGTGGCCATGTCCGGCGGCGCGGACCATTCCCTCCGGATCCTGCCCCTGCCCAAGGTGCCTTTTCTCATCAACTACTGGGAGCCGGAAGAGTCCTTTCCCTCGAAATTAAACATCCTGCTTGACCGCTCGGCCGGGGAGAACATCAACGCCCAGTCCATCAACCTGCTTGCCCGCGGCATTGTTGAGATGTTCCGCCAGCTCATTATCCGGCATAGCCGGGACGGCAAGCTTTTCTAACGTAAACGGCCACATGGCGCCGCATCTGCCGTGTCATCGGCCTGCTCGTGTGCGATAGCACACTTCGCAGGCC
Source organism: Deltaproteobacteria bacterium (assembly GCA_021847425.1). Classification (GTDB taxonomy): domain Bacteria; phylum Desulfobacterota; class Desulfobulbia; order Desulfobulbales; family Desulfurivibrionaceae; genus Thiovibrio. The sequence goes on from JAJZRF010000026.1 coordinate 17,685, forward strand.
TCTTCCTTGCATCTGCACCACCCTGTGGCCGTTTACTGTTTGGGGCCCCTTCGGTATCAGTTTGCTCTAACCTTCCTTCGGTCCGGAAAATGAAGATGATCCGTTCCCGCATTGCTCCTACTCCCAGCGGCCTGCTCCATCTCGGCAACGCGGTAAATTTTATCCTCACTTGGCTCATGGTGCGCAAGGCAGGCGGCACGTTGCGGTTGCGCATCGATGACGCTGATTGCCTTCGTGCCAAGCCAGAATATCTTGAGGATATCTTCCTCCAGCTCGATTGGCTCAAGATCACCTGGGATGAAGGCCCGGCGGGCCCGGACGACTTCCGTTGCCGGTTTTCCCAGCAGCTTCGGCAGGAGCGATACCGTGCATTTATGGACGAGTTGGGGCGGCGGGGGTATTTGTATCCCTGCGGTTGCTCGCGCAGCAAGATCAGGCAATTCGCGGTGGATGGCGTGTATCCAGGATTCTGCCGGGACCGCTCTGGCGCGCCTGTGCCAGGGGAAGCGCAACGGGTGCGGGTTCCAGAGGGGAGTGTGTTCCGGGTGGAAGGGCAGGAGGTGGCGCTCTGCCAGGCGATGGGGGATTTTGTTCTGTGGCGGAAGGAGGATTTGCCTGCCTACCAACTGGTCAGCCTGGTCGATGATCTGGATGACCGGATCAATCTCATTGTCCGCGGTCAGGACTTGTTGCCCTCCACCGCGGCCCAGCTTTTTCTTGCCGGATTGCATGGGGACAATCCCTTTGCGGAAACATCCTTTCTCCATCATCCCTTGGTGCTGGGCGAAGATGGCCGGAAGCTCTCCAAGTCGGACAATGCCCTGTCCCTTGCCGCCCTGCGGGAGGGCGGAGGCTCCCGGGCGCTGGTGTATCAGGCAGTGGCACGGCAGGCGGGGCTTGATCCGGACGGGATCGGCACTCTCGACGAGCTGCTGCTCAAGTTTTGCTGACGTTCTAAGCGCTCATTTTTCAAGGGTTGCTCCATTTACCCTGGCGGGTCTGCTTGGCCACAGCCTGGGCCAGGCGGGTGGAAAATTCCTCGCCTGAAATCTCCCTGGCCCCCAGCCGCTGCAGATGGCCGGTGCCGACCTGGCAATCGATCAGCTCAAAAGCCCAACCCTTCAGCCGGTCAACCAGTCCGGCCAGGGCCACCTTGGAGCTGTCGGGCGCCAGGCTGAACATGGATTCCCCGAAAAACACCGCACCCAGGGAGACGCCGTACAACCCGCCCACCAGTTTTCCCCCCTGCCAGCATTCCACCGAATGGGCATACCCCAGGTCATGCAGTCTCTGGTAGGCCTCGATCATCTCCTCGCTGAGCCAGGTGCCTTCTCCGGTGTCAAGCCGGATCTGGGCACACTGGCGGATGACCCCGGAAAAATCCGTATCAAAGGTTGTGCTGAAGACCTGCTGCCGGATGGTGCGTCCCAACCGCTTTGCCAGATGGAACTCTTCTGGAAACAGGACCAGGCGCGGATTGGGCGACCACCAGAGAATCGGGTCGCCGGGGGAGTACCAGGGGAAGATCCCCTGTTGGTAGGCAAGCAGCAACCGCGGCACCGAGAGGTCGCCGCCCACCGCCAGCAGGCCGTCTTCCCTGGCCAGGGCTGGAGGCGGGAAAAGCAGGCTGCCGCTCAGTTGGAAAACAGGCATGGGGTGGCGTAACAGTGAAAAGCGAAAAAGGAAGAATGAAGCGTGAAGAAGGGTTCGGCACGCATACTCAGGCGATCCGCTGCACCAGGGGAATATCCTGGATACCGGTGGTGCAGACGTTGAGATCCCTGAGGATGCCGTCGCTCACCCGGTAGATCCAGCCATGCACCGCCAGTCCTTGCCCGGATTTCCAGGCGTTCTGCACCATGGTCGTATGGCAGACGTTGGCCACCTGTTCAATCACGTTCAGTTCGCAGAGCCGGTCGAGCCTTTTTTTTTCGCTGGGCTGCGCGTCGATCTCTTCTTGATGAAACCGGTACACATCCTTGATGTGCCTGAGCCAGTTGTCGATGAGGCCGTGTTCGCTGTTTTCCAGGGCCGCGGTGATGCCGCCGCAATCGTAGTGGCCGCAGACGATGATGTGCTTGACCTTGAGCACCTCCACCGCGTACTGGATCACCGAGAGGCAGTTGAGGTCGGTATGGACCACCACGTTGGCGATGTTGCGGTGCACGAAGATCTCGCCCGGCAGCATGTTGACGATCTCGTTGGCAGGCACCCGGCTGTCGGCGCAGCCGATCCAGAGGTACTCGGGCCGCTGCTGATTGGCGAGTTTGCTGAAGAAATCAGGGTCACTCTTTTTGATCGTGGCGGCCCAGTTCTTGTTGTTGTCGAAAAAGTGTTTGAGAACCTGCATGGGTTTCCTTGATCCCAGGCCTGCCGGAAGGGAGTCACTCCCGTTTGGCAGACATGGCGAATTCCGTCAGTTCGATCAGGAATTGGTTTAAATTCTGGAGGTCGTCGTGTTTGAGCCCCATCTTGATGTCGCCCAGCACCTCCTTGCTCTGGTCCGAACGCAGGGCCGAGATGAAGGCGATGATCATCTCGCGGTCAAAGAGGGTGTCCATGCCGGCGCACAGCGTTCTGAGAGACTCTTCCACCGGCATGGCGTCCCGGTAAGGGCGTTTGGAGGTGAGCGCGTCAAAGACATCCGCCACCGCGATGATCCGGCCGAACTGGGAGATGTCTGTGCCTGCCAGACCGCCGGGATAGCCGGAGCCGTCCATCCGCTCGTGGTGCTGGATTGCGCCTTCGAGGATGCGGATCGGCAGCTTGATGGGCTGGAGGATCTTGTCGGTGAAAACCGGGTGTTTCTGAATAAGGCGGAACTCTTCGCAGGTAAGCCTGCCGGGTTTGCCCAGGATCAGTTCCGAGATGCCGATTTTGCCCAGGTCATGCATGTAGCCGGCAATTTCCAGGTCGTTGAGCTGCTGGCTGTCGAGTCGAAGCTGTTCGCCGATGGCCAGGGCATATTTGGCTACCCGGAAGGAGTGGCCGTGGGTGTACTCGTCCTTGGCGTCAATGGCTGCGGCCAGAGCCTTGACCGTGTTCAGGTAGAGATCCTGAAGGCTGTCGTATAACCGCAGGGTTTCAAAGGTCGGCGAGATGATGTTTTCGATGATGCCGACCAGCTGCTTTTCCGAGGCGGAAAAAGCCCGGTGGCCGGCGGCGCGGAGAAAGACCATCTGGCCGCTCTGGCTGTCCTTTTCCTTGATCGGCGAGTAGAGTAGCGAACCGCCGTCTTCGCGGGTGCAGATGATGGTGCTGCCTGCCGCCGGGAGCCGCAGGCAGATGCTCTTCTGGGCTGAGTCGACTTCCTCGTCGGTCATCCCATGGGTGACGCGGATATCCTCGTCCCATCGCCCCTTGGTGTGGATAAATCCCTGGTCAGCCTTGATCGCCTGGGAAATTTCATCCAGGATGATCTGGTAGCATTTTTTCAGGTCATCGATGCCGATGATTTTCTTGGCCACCTTGAACAGGAAGTTCAGCTGGCTGGAGAGTTGCAGCATCTCCTCGCTGGTTTCCCTCAGTTCCGTTTCCCGCAGGAGCTGGCTGTTCAGGGAGGCCAGGCAATAGAGGATATGCGGTTCGGCCTGGGAAAGGAGATCCTGGTTTGGCGCCGCGCAGACAATGGAGCCGATGTCGGAGGAAAAACGGAAGGGGTAGACGCGGCTGGCCGGGGTGTCGCACCCCTCGTTGCCGCGGCCTGCCACGGGCGTTCCCTCGCTGTCGAGCAGGGTGATTGCGAGCTGGAGCGTCTCGGCCAGATAGTCGATTGACCGGTCGAGGAAAGCGGTGTCGAACAGGTAGTCCCGGATGGAGGCCATGGCTGTCAGTCGGTCCCGAGAATGTCGCGGATGGCTTGCTCAAGTTCTTCCTTGCAGATCGGCTTGTTCAGGAAGCCGACGCCGCCCGCCTCCCTGGCCTGCTGGATACTTTCCTCGCTCCCCAGGGCGGTAAAAAACGCCACCGGGATATGGGCGGTGCGCTGGTCCGCCTTGATCCGCCAGGTTGCCTCGAAGCCATCCAGCACCGGCATTTCGATGTCCATGATAATCATGTCCGGCCGGATCTCAACGGCCAGCTCGTATCCCAGGAGGCCGTTTTCCGCGGAGATGGACTGGTGCCCCAGTTGCTGGACAAGCTGGCTGACGATCCGCCGGATCATGGCGGAGTCATCGACTATGAGTATGGTCTTTAACATGGAGCCTTGTCGGTAAGGTGTAAGGTGGCCAAATGGCACAAAGCGTGCAAGGTGCAATATACTCGGAAAGCAGGGGGGAAGGCAAAAAAAATATCGGCCCTTGCCCACGGGCCTTTGATCCGTAAGGATTATTTGGCAATTGCGTGGGCCAAGCGGTCTATTTTCCCCCGGTCCGGATGGCCACGGAATTGGCATGGGCAGTGAGGCCCTCAAGCCGGGCGAGCAGCTGGATATGGCCGCTGTCCGCCTGGAGGGCTTCCCGGGAATAGGCGATCAGGCTGGATTTCTTGATGAAGGTCTCCACCCCGAGGGCGGAAGAGAAGCGGGCCGTGCCCATGGTCGGCAGCACATGGTTGGGGCCGGCCAGGTAATCCCCGGCGGATTCCGGGGTGTGACGGCCCAGAAAGATCGCTCCGGCATGGCGGATGCGGGTCAGCCAGAGAAAGGGCTCCCTGATCATCAGCTCCAGGTGCTCGGCGGCAATCCCGTTGGCCAGGGTTATGGCTTCCCCCAGATCCTCGGCCACCAGGATCACCCCCCGTTCGCTCAGCGATTTCCGGGCAATGTCGGCGCGGGACAGGCTGGCCAGCTGTGTTTTGAGTTGCCCCACGATCTGTGCGGCCAGTTCCTCGGTGGTGGTAATGCACATGGCCAGGGCCTGCGGGTCGTGTTCGGCCTGGGCCAGCATGTCGGCGGCAATGTAGGAGGGCTCCCCGGTTTCATCGGCGATGATCAGCACCTCGCTGGGCCCGGCGATCATGTCGATGCGCACCCGGCCGGAAACCTGGCGCTTGGCCTCGGCCACATACTGGTTGCCTGGGCCGACGATTACATCCACCCTGGGAATGGTCTCGGTGCCGTAGGCCAGGGCCGCGATGGCCCAGGCGCTGCCCGCCTTGTAGATCTCGGTGATCCCGATTTCCTGGGCCGCCACCAGCAGGGCGGGATTGATCTTGCCGTTTGCATCGGGCGGGGTCATCATCACCCGTCTCTCCACTCCGGCGATGGCCGCCGGGATGCCGTTCATCAGCACCGACGAGACCAGGGGGGTCTTGCCGCCCTGGCCGCCCGGCACATAGAGCCCGGCCGAGTCCACCGGATGCACGATCCGGCCGGTGATGGCGCCGTCCTCCCGCGTCACCATCCAGGACTGTTCCTTTTCCCGCTCGTGAAAGGCGTAGATGCGCTCGATGGCGATCTCCAGGGTAGCGAGGAACTCTTCGTCCACCGAGGCCATGGCCTCGTGCAGCTCCTCGTCGCTTACCCGGAGCTGGTTTGCAGTCATGCCCGGCGCATCGAACTTGCGGATGTATTCAACCAACGCCTCGTCGCCGCGCTGGCGAATCTCGGCGATGATGGAGGTCACGGTTTCCTGGCAACCGCTGTCGGCCGCTTGAAAACGGTCGCGCAAACCGGCCAGGATTTCTTTGCCTCTGGCAGAGGCTGTGGCAACGGGAGTGATGATCATGGTGTGCCTCTATTGTTTAGCAAAAGCCGCACTGTGGAAACGGCTGCCTGCAACTTTTTGTCGTATTTTTGAATGTAGATTGATTCCCCAGTGGTATTTCTCTCTATACCAGCGATTACAGGGGAAGAAAAGCCCTCTTCACGCAATGGGCCAAGATTGACTGCCGTGGTTGATATGGGCTTTTGTTCGTTACTCGCTACCCTGGCTGGAGTTTCCAGGAGCGCCTTGGGGTTTGGGGAAAGAAGGAAAGGGGCTGCCGGAGAGGGGAAGTGCTAGAAAAGAGGGACGTGGCCCGAATTGTTTTGCGGTTTCCTCAAGAGGCTAAAACAACTTCTGCTGCCCGATAACCCCTGGCAGCCGCTTGGGAGACTGTATCCGCAGCACCTTGTTGACATTCATCCTGCCGGACACGACCTCAATATCACGCACCGAAACACCGAACTCCTCCGCCAGGAAGCGCACCATGTAGTCGGTCGCTTTTCCACCCTGCGGCACCGCCTTGACGCTGACGCAGAGTTGATGCCCCTTTACCTTGCCGATGGCATCTTTCCTGGCATTGGGAGTGCCGAGGATATTGAGCACCAGAACGTCACCGTCCCAAGTGTAAAACGATTTTTCCACTATTACTCCTAAACTCTTCTGACGGTAGTACATCAGTGCTACTGGGGCATCGTCTTTTTCTTGGCTGTTGAGGGTTGTGGTAATTGGGAAGAAAAAATGGATGCGGCGGGATGGGCTTGTTGTTCAAGTTTCAAGAAGCCGGCGTTGCAATAGGGCCTGCATGTCGCGGCGGCCATCGGCAATCAGTAAAACGTAGACACCATTGTTCAGAACTCTGTAAATCATCCGGTATGGTTTGAAGAAAATTTCGCGGTACTCGCGAATCCCCAGGTGTAGCAGTTCCTGTGGGTAGGCCCCCCGTTCGGGAGACTCGGCCAGGCTGGCGAACGCTTTTTCGAGTTGCTCCAGGACGTAATCCGCCTTTCCTGGCGTGTCGTGCCGGGAGATGTAGTCATGCAGCTCGCCCAGATCGTGGGTTGCGTCATCGGTTAAGAAAACCGGCTGCGGCATCAGCGGTTTTCTCGGTGTTCGCGCAGACGTTTGATCACCTCTGCGGCGGGCTGGACCTTGCCTGCTTCGATCTGGCGGTTGCCGAGAGCCAGGATTTTAAGAAGCGTCATGGCCTCCTGGGTTTGTTCGTAGCTGGCAATGTCCTGCACGACAACCTTGGCCTCGCCGTTTTGGGTGATGATCAGTGGCTGCCGTTGTTCGCCCAGGGTGCGGACAATTTCAGCGGCGTGGGCTTTGAGATAACTGATCGGCTTGATCTGGCTGGATAATTTCATGTTTCACCTGTGCGGAGTTTGGTAAGGCTAAATATAGTCCTTAGACAGGTCGATCGTCAAGGGCGAAGGCACATGGTTCCTAGGAGGCTAAAATAACTTCTGCTGCCCGAATCCATTGGGTTCTCATGGTTTGCCTTCTTTCGGGCCAACCGCATAGCCAGCCTCCCGCTGGTTGCGCACGGCAAGGACAAAAACGGTGTCGATTTCGGCAACGTAGCGGTATGAGGCCACATAGCCGTGCGAACGACGCCCGATCACGAGTTCCCGCTTGTCATTCTTCGCGGGGCGGCCGATCAGGGGGCTGTGCGCCAGCACGTTGATCGCCTCGATGATCTCCCGGATGCGCGCCCCTGGGTCTTCAACCTGATATTGGGCAAGGGGATCGAGGATGCGATCAAAATCCCCCCGCCTCCGCTGCCAATTCGATGCGCGACATTTTCAGCGCGTCAGGTTGCGAGCTGCCGGACGCTTTGCCACTTTACCGGCAAGACGCTCTTCCAGATAGCCGCGCATTTCCTCCCACGGAATCGTCTTCCCGGAGGCAACGATGCGAGCATAGCGATCCTCGGCAACCGCATCGAAATCAGCGCGCAGATTCTCCTGCTCCGTCTTTTCCGCAATGGCCTCAAGGATGAAGCCGTGCGCGGTCATGCCGGAACGTTTCGCCGCCGCGGCAACGCGGGCTTTCAGGTCTTCCGGCAAGCGGATGGTAGTCGTGGGCATGGCTGCCTCCAAGGGAAAATATACAGGCAGTAGCACATCTGTGCTACTGCCGCACCAATTCTTTCTCTTGGTGGTCTTGTGCCTGGTAGTTGGGAAGAAAATGGCTGCGGCGGTATGCGCCCTCAATCGCCGCGCCCGAACGCAAAATGGGGACGGAGGTCGATATTTTTATCAAGCCATTCCGGAAAACGGGTCCCATCCCCATTTTCTCTTATCCCATCGGGTAAAGAATCTCTTGATTGACGCTGTCGCACTCTTTCAGGAGTTCTTGTGAAAGGACAGTTTCCGAGGCTCTGAGGGTATCGTCAAGCTGCGAAGGATGCGTTGCCCCGACGATGGTGCTTGGCACAAAATCAAAACTGAGCGTCCATGCCGCCGCCATGGTTGCCGGAGCAAGCCCGTGTTTCAGGGCGATGGCAGCATATTTTTGTGCCGCGGCTATCGATCGCTCCCCGGCAAATCGTCCAGCCTGCGCTCTCATCCTCGGATCAGGATTGGTCAGGTAATCCCCGAAGCGAAAGCCGTCCCAATGGTGGTCGGGCTTATATTTGCCGCTCAACACGCCGCCGGCCAACGGCGAAAAGGGGAGCAGACCGACCTGCTCTTTTTTGCAGACGATGGCGATTTCATCCAGGAAGCGCCTGTTGAGCATGGAAAAGTTGTTCTGGATGCTCTCAAATCGCTTGAAGCCCCGATAACGGCTGGTCTCCAAGGCTTTGGTCAACCCGTAGGCGTTCTCGTTCGATGTTCCGATATAGCGCACCTTGCCGCTGCGGACGAGCTGATCAAGCGCTTCAAGGCTCTCTTCAATGGGAACCACGGTGTCGGGCCAGTGGACCTGATAGAGATCGAGGTAATCGGTCTTGAGTCTTCGTAAGCTCCCTTCGACGGCGGTGGTGATATGAAACGCATCGATGGCCGTCAGACCGTGGCGCACCGGGGGAACGAACCAGCCATTGGCCGCGCCCGCGACTTTCGTGGCAAGGATAATTGAATCCCGTGGCTTGCCTGCCAGCCATTCGCCAAAGATCTCTTCCGTAATGCCATAGGTTTCTGCCGTTGGCGGAACGGGATAGACTTCGGCGGTATCATAAAAGTTGACGCCATTGGCATAGGCTTTGTCCAGGATTTCAAACGATATTTTTTTATCGCATTTTTTCCCGAAGGTCATTGTCCCCATGCAGATGCTGGAGACTCTCAGGCCGCTTTTTCCGATATAGTTGTATTTCATATGGGTGCTCGTAGGTTGTTGTATTTAAGGCTTAGGCAAGGGCTGGTGAATGAGAGGTTAGACCACAACGTCATGGTTTGCGGCCTGAGCGCTAACAGCGTTGGATTGCCGAAGTATCTCAGCAGCTAGTTCAATGCTGGCTTTATCTGCCTCGACACCAGAAAGCATCTGTTGAATTTCTTTTAGTAACTGGTCGTCGAGCGCTTCGAGCACATAGAAGTAGGCGGATGGTCCAAACTTGTCGATGTAGTCAGAGTAATGAGGTAGCGCGACTTTAATCAGTTTTGAGATCGCCTCATTGTCCATAAAGTCCTTAGCGCCAAGGCCGCCCTTTAAGATATGCCATCGCATTACTGCGTGCATCACTACTGCTTGAAGAGCAGAGAATGTGGCCCACACCATAGGTGAAAGAAATGGACGCGCCTTCGAAGCACCACTTAGATCAAGGCTTTTTATATCGAAGGCAGTACCCATCATCTCAAATGCTTGCCGAGCCTTGGGGTCTCGCTCAGTTATGGGGGCAGCCTTCTCAAATGAGATGGAGGACATGAGAGCTGCGATCCCACGTGCCGCCCCCAGTGCCGTTACTGAAGCCCAAAGTTGATCTATGGCTTCTAGTCGTCTCTTGTCTATGGCCATCTGACGGCTAGCCAGAGCCGTTAGTGCTCCGCTCCGCAACGCGGCAATCTCAGTTTCTTTGGCTCGGAGTTCTGCCTTTAGTCGTTCTTCACTTTCCCGCATTTGGGACCGAACTGATTCAAGCTTTGTATTGAATTCGTGTTCGACGCTTTTCGTTAGTCGCGTAGAAATTACGTTGCGCCCAAGCCAAAGTGCCGCAGCGAACAATGCGGTGGTAGTGAGCGAAGGAAACCATGCTGTGAGGTCCATTGAGAGAATCCGTAGTAGTCGATTGGGTTATGGTCTCTGGCTGTGTTCTTTAGGCCAACCGGTATTGGCTGATCTCCATGGGTTTGAGGAATTTTTCCCGCAGTATCTCGCCGGGATGGATGTTGGGCAGTCTGTTCATGGTTGCCTCCTGTCCGGATGAAGAACTCCGGCTATTCACCCACCTGCATGGCACCCATGGCCGCCCGGGCAAGGAAGCCGGAGCGGGTTTCATGGTGCGCTCCGGCATAGGTGTCGATCCGGCGCAGGAGCCTGGCCGGCAGGGTGATGTTCACCCGTTCCGCCTTGTCGGAAAGCAGGGTAGGGTCCACCTCCACCAGCGCCCATATCCACCCGGCAAACTCGGGGTTGGTACGGTGGGTCTCGATTTTTCCCGGCATGGGGATCGTGCCGCCATCGTCCAGCACGGTTTCGATCCACAGTCCGATGGCCTCCGCCGCGTTGGCAATGGCCTCGTCCAGGGTATCTCCGGCGGAGAAACAGCCGGGCAGGTCCGGCACCGCCACGCCGAAAGCGGTTTTTGCATCGCCAGGTTCAATGGCAATCGGGTATCTCATGGCTTGTCTCCTTTCAGTCCGGCCTGTTTCATCAGTTTGTGGATAAGGCCGACGCCCAAATCCTTGCGCGGATGGGGTATGCACACATGGCCAGGAATGGTCGGGTGGGTGAAGATGTGATGCGAGCCTTTCACGCCGCGCAACACCCAGCCCGCCTTTTCCATTTGCTTGATGAGTTTTGCGCTCGTCATATGTGTACTATACACACTGGGCAAGGTGGGCGCAAGAGGCAGTTTTTGTTCCGGCCATGGTCAACCCTCATTTGTTCTCGTCAAACACAGGGCATTTCCGCTCCGGGGTATAATCTCGATACACCTTGTCGCTGTAATCCTTATGGCAGGGCAGGCATTGTCCCACCCGCAGGATGCGGGCCAGCTCCCCCTTGTTGAAGGGGCGCAGGTCGGCTCGGCCGCTTTTCTGCAGCGGCTTGCCGTTGATGTCCACATAGCCGTCCAGGGGCGGGGTGGGGCCGGCCTGGGTGGCAAGGCCCTGGTCAACCCCGCTGAAACGCCATTGGCCCTTTTCCTTCCAGGCCGTGCCCTCGCCCAAGCCCATGGTTTTGGTGGAGGTGTGGCAGTCGACGCAGGTGCGGCCTGCTTTCTGGGTGGTGTGCGGGCTGAGGGCCGCCATGGTCAGCGAGTTGAAGGAGCCCGCCGGTTTGCCCTGTTTGTCGATCAGGGTAACGATGTCCTGGCAGCCTGGGGTGACGGTGACGATTTTGTCCTTCCAGACCGCCAGCATGGGCCGCTCGTAACGGAGATAGGAGCGGCCTTCTTCCCACCAGCCCGGGGTTTCCTTGCCGGTCAGCTTGTCCAGGTGGGTCTCCCGCATATCCCGCTTGGCGTGGCAGCCGTAGCACTGGGGAATCCAGCTGGAATGGCAGGATTCGCAGCCCATGCGCTTGTGGCCTTGGTAGTCGCAGATCCCGGATTTGGGCGGGTTTACGGGAAGTTTTTTGCCGGTGAGCTTTTCGGTGAGGAGATAGCGGCCGTCCGGTGCCTGTTCCAGGTTGTTCAGCATATTCTTCTTTCTGGTGAGTCCGGGCTTGCCGTCCTTGGGATTTATGTGGCAAACGGTGCAGGAGATCTCCAGGGATTGCTCGTAATGGGCGTGGTTTTCGCCGTCGCCCATGATCTCGTTACGGGTGTGGCAGTCGATGCAGGCCATGCCCTTCTGGTGGTGGATGTCCGGGGAGAGATCGAGGTAAAAGCGGTCGCCGGGCAGCTCTTTTTTGGACGGGCCGCCTTTTTCGTAGGGGGTGCCGTAGTTTTCGCCCTCGTAGACGCCGATGAAGGAGGTCCCCACCCGGCCGCTCCGGTTATGGCAGCGGATGCAGTTTTCCATGGGCACCTTTTTGATGATGAGCGGATGCGGTTTTTTCTTGGCCTGGCCGAACCGGAGAAAGGTTTCCCAGGGTCTGGTCGCGGTGGGGGCCTGGGGCCTGATGTAATGGCAGGCGGTGCAGCCCCCGCCCTTCTCGCCGAAAAACCCCGGCATGTCGCCCTTTTGCTTCCAGAGATGGCAGGTGGCGCAGAGCTTGCGATAGTAGTCGATGGCCAGCGAGGTCTTGCCGGTTTTGTTCAGCTCCTCCACGGAGAAATTGCCGTACTGGTTCGGAGCCTCGCCCCAGTAGTAGAGCAGGGTGGAGAGTATCCCCCGGTTGGTGGCCATGAGCGAGTTTTTCACCCTTTTGACATCCTGGGCGTGGCAACCCTCGACCCCGCAGGTTTTTTCCACCACCCGCAGGTCGCCGGGATTCTTGACGATGCCCTGGTGGGCTGTTTTTTTGTCGATGGCGAGCGGGTTGCCGAGATGGCAGGGCGAACAGCCCATCACCTCGCGGCCGTGGGCCGGGTCGAGTTTCTCGTCCTTATGGCAGGAGAGGCACATCTCCACCTGGCCATTGGTCAGCTGGTAGAGTTTGTCCGGTCTTTTGGTCAGGTTCTCGCGGATCACCAGGGCCAGCACCACCAGGAGCAGGCAGAGGATGGTGGCGCGCGGGGAAAATAAGGAACGTTTCATGGCAGGATACCTTCCCGGTAGCCTTCGGCGGTGGGGTAGCGGCGGCCCTGGCCAAAGGCCTTGGTCGTGACCTTGAGGCCGAGGGGAGCTTGTTTGCGTTTGTATTCGTTGATCCGGATGCGGCGGACCACATCCTCCACCACTGGCCGGTCAAAACCCATGGCTACGATTTCCTCGATGCTGCGGTGTTCTTCCAGGTAGGCGGCAAGGATTGCGTCCAGCACCGGGTAGGGGGGCAGGTCGTCTTCATCCCTCTGGTTGGGGGCCAGTTCGGCGCTGGGGGGTTTGTCGATGGTGCGCCAGGGGATGATCTCCGTGTCGCGGTTAATGTGGCGGCACAGGGCATAGACCAGCTGCTTGGGCACATCGGAGATAACGGCGAGTCCGCCGCTCATGTCGCCGTACAGGGTGCAGTAGCCCACGGCGTTTTCCGATTTGTTGCCGGTGGAGAGTAATAACCGTCCCTGCTTGTTGGCGATGGCCATGAGCAGGTTGCCCCGGATGCGAGCCTGGATGTTCTGCTCGGTGACATCCTTTGCCGCCCCGGCAAAGACAGGGGCCAGGGCGGAGAGAAAGGTTTCAAAAAGTCCGGTGATGGGCAGGACGGTAAAACCGATGGACAGATTTCTGGCCAGCTGCTGGGCGTCCTCCAGGCTTTCCGGCGAGGAATAGGGCGAGGGCAGGGCTATCCCCAGCACGTTTTTTGGTCCCAGAGCCTGGCTGGCGATGGCGGCGGTCAGGGCCGAATCCACCCCGCCGGACAAGCCGATGACCACCTTGGAAAAGCCGCATTTGCGCACATAGTCGCGGGTGCCCAGCACCAGGGCCGCGCAGACCCCGGCGGTCTCCTGCTCCGCATCACCGGGGGCACCGTGGCTCTCCCCCTGCCAGGTATCGGTGTCCACCACCACCAGGTCTTCGGCAAACCGGGCGGCCCGGGCCGCAATCTGGCCGTTTTTGTCAAGGGCGACACTGTCGCCGTCAAAGATCAGGGAATCCTGGCCGCCCACCTGGTTGACATAGAGGAAGGGCAGATGATGGCGCTGGCAGAGGTTGGTAAAGATCTTTTGCCGGATACCGGTCTTGCCCAGGTTGAAAGGCGAGGCCGCCAGGTTGATCAGCAGGTCCACCGGGCTTTCGGCCTGGGCCAGCATGCCGGCCACCGGATTGGTGGCATAGAGGGGGCGGGGGAACAGGCTTTTGTCGTTCCAGATATCCTCGCAGATGGTGAGACCCAGGTGCAATCCCTGGTAGCGGAAGGTTCCGTTGCCACGGCCCGGCTCGAAATAACGGGCCTCGTCAAAGACATCGTAGGTGGGGAGCAGTTGTTTGTGGGTGATGAACAATACGTTGCCGTCGCTGAAGAGCACCCCGCTGTTGTGCAGGGGCTTGCCCATGGCGCCGGGATTCCGGGTGACCAGGCCGCAGATTACCCCGATGCCGCGGGTTGTTGCCACCAGCCGGGCAAAGGCCCGGTCATGGTCGTCGAGAAAGGCCGGCCGCTCCAGCAGATCCTGGGGCGGATAGCCGCTGACGGCAAGCTCCGGCAAAACAGCCAGTTGGCAGCCCGCAGCCCTGGCCTTGTTCAGCCAGGCGGTAATGCGGGCGATATTTCCGGCAAAGTCGCCGATAACCGGATTGTATTGGATGAGGGCGATTTTCATAGGTGTGCATCATAGCACAGTCCCTGCCGGTTGGCATGGGAAAAGAGGGCGCGCCGGGTGGGTGGTGTTGCCTCACGGCTCCGCCCGCAGCCGGTACCCCACCCCGGATTCGGTGAGCAGCAGGCTGGGGCGGGACGGGTCGCGCTCGATCTTGCGCCGCAGGTTGCTGATGTTCACCCGCAGCACATGCGGCTGCTCCAGATGGGAGGCGCCCCAGATCCGGCTGAGCAGCTGGCGGTGGGTCAGCACCTTGCCTGCGTGCGTTACCAGCAGCCGGAGGATTTCGTATTCGGTGGGGGTGAGCTGTATTTCCTGGCCGGCCAGCGACACCAGCCGCCGGGCAAGATCCACTTCAAGTCCGCCGCTGCGGAAGACCGGCTCCGGGGCCTGGCCGACAACCCGCCTGAGCGACCCCCGGATGCGGGCCAGCAACTCCGGCACGCCAAAGGGCTTGGTCAGGTAGTCGTCCGCGCCGGCGTCCAGGGCACCGACCTTGTCGTCTTCCCGTTCCCGCACCGACAATACGATGATCGGCGTCTGCGACCACTCGCGCAGCCGCCTTATCACCTCCACCCCGTCCAGGTCGGGCAGCCCCAGGTCGAGCAGGATCAGATCCGGCCGCACTGCCGCGGCGGCGGCCAGGCCGAGGCTCCCGTTTTCCGCCAGATGCACAACAAAGCCGGAGCTTTCGAGCACGGTGGACAGCAACCGCCGGATGGCGGCCTCGTCATCCACCACCAGGATACGGGGGGGATGGTCGCCGGGTCTTGTTTCATCCATGGGCGGAATCCTCGGTCTGGGCTGGCGGCGGGACAAGGGGCAACCTGATTGTAACGGTCAGCCCGCCGCCCGGGGTGATGGCGGCGTTGATTTTGCCGGCGTGGGCCTGGATAAACCCCTTGCAGATGGAAAGGCCGAGTCCGGTGCCGCGCGTGCCCTCCGGCGCCGGCACCCGGTGGAACTTGTCGAAGATCCGTTCCAGGTCTGCCTCGGCAACGCCGGGACCATGGTCGCTCACCTCCATGACCAGCCATTCCCGGTCGGTGCGGGCATTGATGCCGATGGGCTGATCCGGCGGCGAATATTTAAGGCTGTTGTCCAGCAGGTTGACCAGCACCTGGATCATGCAACCCATGTCCAGCATCACCAGCGGCAGATCCGGAGGGAGATTTACCGCGATCTCCCGTTTC
Source organism: Deltaproteobacteria bacterium (assembly GCA_021847425.1). Taxonomy (GTDB): domain Bacteria; phylum Desulfobacterota; class Desulfobulbia; order Desulfobulbales; family Desulfurivibrionaceae; genus Thiovibrio. The sequence continues at coordinate 32,993 of JAJZRF010000026.1, forward strand.
CCCAGGCGCGGATCGAGCACCGACAGGGCGCAGCCGATCAGTTCCTCCACGTCGCAGGGCGTGTATTTCAGCCGCACCGCGCCGGCCTCCAACCGGGTCATGTCCAGCAGGTTGCCGACAAAACGGTTCAGCCGGGCCGCCTCCTCGCAGGCGGTGTCCAGCAGCTCGCCCCTGGCCGCCTCGTCCAGCCTCGCCTGATCCCGCAGGCTGCTCAGTGCCCCGGTGATGGAGGCCAGCGGGGTGCGCAGGTCGTGGGAGATGGAGTTCAGGAGCGCCCGCTCCAGGGTTTCCCTGGCCTGAAGAATCTGCGCCTGCTCCGCCTGTTGGGAGAAGCGGACCCGCTCCAGGGCCATGGCGGTCTGGCTGGCAAAGGCGTCGAGCAGGAGCCGATGCTGCTGGGAGTTGTAGTCGGCCATCTCTTCCAGCCTGACCCCGAGCACCCCGTGGATGGTGGTCGCGGTCTTGAGCGGCAGGTAGAGCAGGGTGGCCGAACCCAGGGTGGTGGTGCCGCACCCTGCGGCCTGGTGATTGCGGAAGGTCCAGTCCGCCACGGCCCGTTCCTTGAGGTCGAGATTCAGTTTTTCGCTGGCGGAGATGATCTTGAGCTGCTCGCCATCCGCAAGGAAGACCGCGACCTCGGCCTTCAGGCTTTCCTTGAGATTGCGGAGCACCGCGCCGGTAACGGCAACCAGGTCGGCGGCCTTGGCCAGATCGCGGCTCAGGTAGTAGAGGCTTGCGGTCTGCACCTCGCGCAGCCGCAACGATTCCGCCCGTTCGCGGCTTCTGGCCACCTGGGTGCTGATCACCAGCCCCACGGTGAGGAAGCCGGCAAAGGTCATCAGGTATTCAACATCGGACACGGCCAGGCTGAACCGGGGGGCGACAAAGAAGAAATCAAAAGAGAGCACCCCGAGAAAAGCGGTGACCACGGCCGGTTGCAGCCCGAGCCGGACCGCGGCCGCCACCACGGCGAGCAGGTAGAACATCACCGTATTGGTGGGGGAAAAGAAGGGACGGACCAGACCGCAGAACAGGGTCGTTCCGGCCACCAGGGCCACGGCCGCAGCATGGCCGGCCCAGGGAATGTCCCGGATCGGTCGCCGTTGCCGCGCGGCCGTGCGCCGTTCGCCGAGGCTCATGCTGACCACGTAGACGTCGATCTCGCCGCTTGCCCGGATGATCTGATCCACGATGGGCGGCCGCAACAACTCGCGCCAGCGCGGCCGGGTGGGCTTGCCCACCACGATTTTGGTGATATTGTGGCGGCCGGCATAGTCGGCCACCGCCTCGGCCACCGTGGCGGCGGTGACCGAGGCCACCGTGGCGCCCATGCTCTCGGCCAGCCTGAGATCGCGCCAGATCCGTTCCCGGTTCTCGCGGCTGAACCGGCTGGTGTCCGGGGTTTCGATGTAAAGCACGTGCCAGGGGGCTTTCATCTCGTCGGCCAGCCGCCGGGTGGTGCGCATCAATTTCTCGCCAAATGGGCTGCCGCTGATGCAGACCAAGAGCCGTTCCGCCACGGTGCGGGGGCCGGGAATGGCGCGGGTCTCCATGTAGGAGCGCATCTGGTCGTCCACCCGGGACGCGGCGCGGCGCAGGGAGAGCTCCCGCAGGGCGATGAGGTTGCCGGGCTGGAAGAACTTTTCCATGGCCCTGGCCGCCTGTTCGGGAATGTAGATCTTGCCCTCGCCGAGGCGCTCCAGCAGCTCATCCGGCGGGATGTCCACCAGCTGGATCTCTGCGGCCAGATCAAGCAGGAGGTCCGGTACGGTCTCCCGCACCATCACCCCGGTGATCTTTTTCACCACGTCATTCAAGCTCTCGAAATGCTGGACATTGACCGTGGTGTAGACGTCGATACCGGCGGCTAGCAGCTCCTGCACGTCCTGCCAGCGTTTTTTATGCCGGGAGCCCGGGGCGTTGGTGTGGGCCAGTTCATCCACCAGGGCGATCTGGGGATGTCTTGTGAGCACCGCGTCGAGATCCAGCTCGAAGAGAGGCACCCCCTGGTATGCAAGGCGCAGCTTGGGCATGGTCTCCAAGCCTGCCAGCAGGGCGTCGGTCTCGTCCCGGCCATGGGATTCCACATAGGCCGCCACCACGTCGCGGCCCTCCCGCTTGCGCTGGCGGGCCGCGCTCAGCATGGAAAAGGTCTTGCCCACCCCGGCCGCGTAACCGAGGAAGATCTTGAGTTTGCCCCGGTCGGCTTGGGCTTCCTCGGCCTGGGCAAGCTTGAGCATGGCCTCCGGCGAAGGCCGGATGTTATCGGTGTCGTTGTTCACGGATTATCCAGCGCCCGGTTGAGCAGCAGGACATTGACCCGTGGCTCTCCCAGCAGGCCCAACTGCCGGCCTTCGGTGTGGTTGGCCACGAAGCCGGCCACCGCCTCCTCGGAAAGATTGCGGGCTAAGGCGATGCGCGGGATTTGCAGCCGGGCCGCGTCGAGGGAGATGTGGGGATCAAGACCGCTGGCCGAGGCCAGCACCAGGTCGGCGGGGATGGGGGTGGTGACGCCGGTGGCCCGCAAGGCTCCGATCCGTTCCGCCACGGTGGCAAGGAAGGCCGGATTGGCGGGGCCGCTGTTGGAGCCGCCCGAGGCCATGGGATTGTAGGCAAACCCGGCGGTGGCCGAGGGCCGCGGCCAGAAGTAGCGCGGTCCGGAGAAGGGCTGACCGATGAGGGCCGAGCCGACTGTCCGGCCGTTGGCATCGATGATCAGGCTGCCGTTCGCCTGTCTCGGGAAAATGGTCTGGGCAAGACCGGTGACCACGGCCGGGTAGAATCCGCCGCAGAGCAGGGTGAACAACAGGCACATCAGAATGGCTGGTTTCAGTTCTTTCATGGTTTGGTTCTCCGAATGTCGCCGCAATGATTCATTATACAAATAAACCGACCACCAGGTCGATGGCTTTGATGCCGGCAAAGGGCACGATGATGCCGCCCACTCCGTAGATCATCAGGTTCGAGATCAGCAGCTTTTCCGCCGGCATGGGCCGGAACTTGGTGCCTTTCAGGGCCAGGGGCACCAGAAAGGGGATGACCAGGGCGTTGAAGATCACCGCCGAGAGGATGGCGCTCTGCGGGCTGGCCAGACGCATGACGTTGAGCGCTCCCAGCTGGGGGTAGATGGAGAGCAGGGCCGCCGGGATGATGGCGAAGTACTTGGCGATGTCGTTACTGATGCTGAAGGTGGTGAGGTTGCCCCGGGTCATCAGGATCTGTTTGCCCACCTCCACGATATCCAGCAGCTTGGTGGGGTTGGAGTCCAGATCAATGATGTTGGCCGCTTCCCGGGCCGCCTGGGTGCCGGTGTTCATGGCCACGGCCACGTCGGCCTGGGCCAGGGCAGGGGCGTCGTTGGTCCCGTCGCCGGTCATGGCCACCATGAAGCCCGCCTCCTGGCTCTCCTTGATCAAGCGCAGCTTGTCCTCCGGCGTGGCTTGGGCCAGGAAGTCGTCCACCTGGGCCTCGGCGGCGATGGCTGCGGCAGTGAGCGGGTTATCGCCGGTGATCATCACCGTTTTTATTCCCATGGCCCGCAGCTGGCAAAAGCGCTCCTGGATGCCGGTCTTGACGATGTCCTTGAGATTGACCACCCCGAAGATCTCGGTGTCGCAACAAACCACCAGCGGGGTGGCGCCGGCCCGGGCGACGCGATCGACCACCTGATCCAGATCGGCGGCGGGGATGCACTCCCCTTTCAGCCCACGGACAAAGGCGACCAGGGAATCGGTCGCCCCCTTGCGGTACTGCCTTCCCGCCGTGTTGAGGCCGGAGAGGCGGGTTCCGGCGCTGAACTCCACCGGTTCGGCGTCATCGGGCATGACCTGCTGGCCCAGTTGAAACCGTTGGTGGGCCAGGGTCACGATGCTGCGGCCCTCCGGGGTCTCGTCGGCCTGCGAGGCCATCAAGGCCGCCTCGGCCACCTCGCGCTCTGTGTGATTCCCCACCGGGATGAATTCCACCGCCTCCCGGTTGCCGTGGGTGATGGTGCCGGTCTTGTCCAGCAGCAGCACGTTGACGTCGCCCGCCGCCTCGATGGCCCGGCCGGAGAGGGCGATGACGTTTTTCTGGAACAGCCGGTCCATGCCGGCGATGCCGATGGCCGGAAGGAGCGCGGCGATGGTGGTGGGCGCCAGGCAGACGAACAGGGCCACCAGCACGGTAAGCGAGACCGGGTGACCGAGACCGGTGGCCGCGACGCTGTAGATGGAAAGCGGGCTGATGTTGGCGCAGACCAGGAGGAAGACCAGGGTGAGCGCGATGAGCAACACCTCCAGGGCCACCTCGTTGGGGGTCTTGCGCCGCTTGGCCCCCTCGATCAGGGAGATCATCCGGTCCAGGAAGGTTTCGCCGGGGTCGGCGGTGATCCGCACCACCACGCTGCCGGAGACCACGGTGGTGCCGCCGGTCACCGCGCTGCGGTCGCCGCCGGATTCGCGCACCACCGGGGCGGATTCGCCGGTCACCGCCGATTCGTTGACCAGGGCGGCGCCATGGACGATCTCGCCGTCGCCGGCAATGGTCTCGCTGGTTTCCACCAGGATATGGTCCCCCTTGCGGAGCTGGGTGGCGCCGACCTCGGTGGTTTTAGCGGCAGGATCGGAACCGGGCAACTGCCTGGCCATTACGTCGGTGCGCGACTTGCGCAAGCTTGCGGCTCTGGCCTTGCCCCGTCCTTCGGCCAGCGCCTCGGCAAAGGTGGCAAAAAGCACAGTCAGCCAGAGCCAGACCGAGACCTGGCCGGTGAACCAGGCCGGTTCGCGGCCAGTACCGGTAAGCGACATGATGAAGGTGATGACCGTGATGACGCTGGCGATCTCCACGCAGAGCATTACCGGGTTGCGCCACAGCAGGCGCGGATCGAGCTTCTTGACGGATTCGATGAACGCGGCGCGCAGCAATGCCGGATCAAAGACCGATTTTTGTTCAGGGATATGTTTGGACATGGTTTTAGTTTACTCCCATCATGGAAAGATGTTCAACAATCGGTCCGAGGGCCAGGGCCGGGAAAAAGGTGAGCGCTCCCACGATGAGGATGACCAGGGTCAGCCAGAAGGCAAAGGGGAACTTATCGGTGGGCAGGGTGCCCAGGCTGGGAGGGACGTACTTTTTCCCGGCCTGGCCGCCGGCCATGGCCAGCACCGCCACGGCCGGAACATAGCGGCCGATCAGCATGGCCAGACCGCCCAGCAGGTTGTAAAAGTTGGTGTTGCCGGTAAGGCCCGCGAAGGCGCTGCCGTTGTTGTTGGCCATGGAGGCGAAGGCGTAGAGCACCTCGGTGAGGCCGTGCGCTCCGGGGTTGGCCATGGAAGCCGTGGCCGACGGGGTGATCATGGCCAGGCCGGAGAGGATCAGCACCACGATGCCGGCCACGAGGATGATGACGATGGACATCCACATCTCCCGCACCTCGATCTTCTTGCCCAGGTATTCGGGGGTGCGGCCGATCATCAGGCCGGAGACGAAGACGGCGATGATGGCAAAGGCCAGCATGGTGTAGAGACCGCAGCCTACCCCGCCGAAGACGATCTCGCCCAACAGAATCAGGGAGAGCGGTACCAGCCCGCCCAGCGGGGTGAGGGAGTCGTGCATGGCAGTCACTGCGCCGCAGGAGGTGGCGGTGGTGGCCACCGTGAATATGTCGGTGTCGGCCAGGCCGAAGCGGAGTTCCTTGCCCTCCAGATTGCCCCCCGCGACTCCGAGCTTGTGCAGCATGGGGGTGGAGGCCAATTCACTTGCGTGGAGTACGCCAAAGGCAACGATAAAGAGGAAGAGCATTACCCCCAGGAGCGCCCGCCCCTGTCTGGGGTTGCCCACCATTACCCCGAAGGTGCGGGTCAGCGCGGCCGGAATCAGCAGGATGAACAGCACCTCCATGAAGTTGGAGAGCGGGGTGGGGTTCTCAAAGGGATGGGCCGAGTTGGCGTTGAAAAAGCCGCCGCCGTTGGTGCCCAGCTCTTTGATCGCCTCCTGGGAGGCCACCGGGCCCATGGGGATGGAGACCTCTTTGGCGGTCACGTTTTCGGTGAGCGGTTTGCCTGCCCGGTCCAGCATGGGAGTGCCCAGTGCATCCAGCTTCGGCTTGTCGTAGCTGATCGGCTGGGTGAGCGCTGCCGTCTTATAGCCGCAGAAGTTCTGGATCACCCCCTGGGAGGTCAGGAAAACAGCGCCGACCAGCGACAGCGGCAGCAGGATGTAAAGGACGGAGCGGGTCAGGTCCACCCAGAAGTTGCCGATGAAGGCACTGGTGCGCCGGACAAAGCCGCGGATCAGCGCGATGACGATGGCCATGCCGCTGGCAGCGGAGACAAAGTTGTGCACAGTCAGTCCGGCCATCTGGGTGAAATAGCTAAGGGTGGACTCGCCGGAATAGTTTTGCCAGTTGGTGTTGGTGACAAAGCTGATCGCGGTGTTGAGCGCCAGGGGCCAGGAAAGGCCCGGCAGCCCCTGGGGATTGAAGGGCAGGGCGGGTTGGGCCAGCAGCATGCCAAACAGGGTCAGGAAAAGCACCAGGTTGAAGAGCAGCATGGCATAAGCGTAACGCTGCCAGCCCATCTCGTCGTTCCGGTCCACCCCGCAGATGCGGTAAAACAGGCTTTCGCAGGGGGCGAGGATTGGGGAGAGGAAGGTGCGCTCACCGTTGTAAACCCGGGCCATGAAAGTACCCAGGGGATGGGCCAGCAGCAGCAAGGCTCCAAGCAGCCCCAGAAATTGGAGCAGGTCGTATGGAAGGGTCATGGCAGGTCTTTTTTCCTCCTGGGAATGTTCGGAAATGGTCCGCACGGGGCGGTGTGCCTCTTTTTGCGTTATTATAGCGGAGTCGGCATCAAGACGGGGTTAAAAGGTGGGCGAAAACCATCAAGAACGTATCAAGACAAAAGGCATCATTTCCCTTGCCAACAGGCCCTCGAACCGGCTACCCTGCTCGAAACCGCCGGTTGCCCGCAGGCCAGATCATTCACTTCAGGAGTCGCGCTTGAAAAAATACTTTGTTCTCGATACCAACGTCCTCTTGCACAACGCCGATTCCATCACCTCCTTTGCCGACAATACCGTGGTTCTGCCCATGTCGGTCATCGAGGAGCTGGACAAGTTCAAGAGCCATAACGACGAACTGGGCCGCAATGCCCGGCATGTGATCCGCCAGCTCGACGTTTTGCGGCAGAAGGGCAAGCTGGGCGAAGGGGTGCCCATGGACGGAGGCGGCGCCCTGATGATCTATATGGAAAAGGACAAATGCCTCGATACGGGGCTTGACATGCATGTGGCGGACAACCGGATTCTGGCCGTGGCCTTCACCCTGCTCAAGAACGGGGAAAAGGTCATCTTTGTCTCCAAGGACATCAATGCCCGGCTCAAGGCCGACGCCCTGGGCATCGAGGTGATGGATTTCGAAAAACAGAAGGTCAATATCGACGAGCTGTACCGGGGGCAGCGGGAGATTCTGGTGCCGGGCAGCGTGATCGATGAATTTTACCACAAGAAACAGGTGGCCACCGAAGAGCTCAATCTGATGCCCAACGAGTTTGTGCTTCTGCGCGACGAAGAGGACGAAAAGCATACCGCCCTGACCCGGGCTCAGGGCAGCGAAATGCTGGTGCCCCTGCGCGAGGAGTACGAGGCGGTCTGGAACATCCGTTCGCGCAGCAAGGAGCAGCGCATGGCCTTTGAGCTTTTGATGGACCCGGCCATTCAGCTGGTGACCCTGGTAGGGCAGGCCGGCACCGGCAAAACCCTGCTGGCCCTGGCTGCCGCCCTGGAATGCGTGATCAGCCTCAAGCGTTACGACCGGATTCTCGTCTCCCGGCCCATCATTCCCCTGGGCAAGGATCTGGGCTATATGCCCGGGGACAAGGATGAGAAGCTGGCCCACTGGATGCAGCCTATTTTTGACAACCTCACCTACCTGATGGCCGACGGCAGCAAGCGCAAGGAGCATGAAACCGACGAACCGGCCAAGCAGAAGGTGGACAAACTTCTTCAGTCCCATGTGGTGGAGCTGGAGGCCTTGACCTATA
>JAJZRF010000027.1 GCA_021847425.1 Deltaproteobacteria bacterium
TGTCCAGACTAGGCAATACGGCGGTGCAACCAGGAGCCGTAGGGGTCGCAGTGCAGGTGGCAAGGGTCGGCAAGACCGCAGTACATCCGGGTGCTGTAGGGGTTGCAGTGCAGGTTGCCAAGGTCGGGAGTACGGCAGTGCAGCCGGGTGCGGTTGGGTTTGTGGTACAGGTGTCCAGACTAGGCAATACGGCGGTGCAACCAGGAGCCGTAGGGGTCGCAGTGCAGGTGGCAAGGGTCGGCAAGACCGCAGTACATCCGGGTGCTGTAGGGGTTGCAGTGCAGGTTGCCAAGGTCGGAAGTACGGCAGTGCAGCCGGCTGCGGCTGGGTTTGTGGTACAGGTGTCCAGACTGGGCAATACGGCGGTGCATCCTGGGGCGGTAGGGGTCGCAGTGCAGGTGGCAAGGGTCGGCAAGACCGCAGTACATCCGGGTGCTGTAGGGGTTGCAGTGCAGGCCGCCAGGGTCGGAAGTACGGCAGTGCAGCCGGGTGCGGCGGGGTTTGTGGTGCAGGTGTCCAGACTGGGCAATACGGCGGTGCAACCAGGCGCCGTAGGAGTTGCAGTGCAGGCCGCCAGGGTCGGAAGTACGGCAGTGCAGCCGGGTGCGGCGGGGTTTGTGGTGCAGGTGTCCAGACTGGGCAATACGGCGGTGCAACCAGGCGCCGTAGGAGTTGTAGTGCAGGCCGCCAAGGTTGGCAGCACGGTGGTGCATCCGGCAAGAGTTGGGTCCGCAGTGCAAGCGTCCAGGGTTGGTGGTGGTCCAGGCGGTGGTGCAGGAGGAGGTGGTGGGGGGGGAGGTGGAGGGGGGGGATACGGACGGACCGTTACTGTCCCATCGGAACTTATTGCGTGCACGGAGGACGCTTGGGCATCAAGATCAATGTCCCAGACGGCCGAGATATCAAGGGAGCCTGCAGTTACATTATTAACGCCAGCACCGTTTCCGTCCACGATTGCACCGGAAGTAGAGATCAAGGTTACTGATGCGGTCCCTGCATCAATTGGCTGTGCCAAGGTGATGTCGCTGCCACTCTGGATCGATACCCCTCCTGGAGCAGTGATCCCGGATACCGTAACCAGCGGGTCGCCACCGCTCAAGGACGTGACAGTCAGTGGACCGGCTACGTTGAGTGAGAAAGCCCCACCGGTTTTTGCCGCCACATTGGTCACATTATGGGGGTTGGTGCCACTTAAGGTAACCGGTCCGGTAACCGCGCTGATGCCGAGGTTACAAGCCGTGATGATTGCCGCGGGATCCTGGGTTATCTGCCCGCCCGTGATCAAACCCAACCAACCCAAGGTGGTGCGATTAAGCGCGGTTGTCCCGCCAAGATAGATATTCCCCGAAATGGGGTAGGGGTAACCGGGGTCAGTTGTTACCCCCACGGTATCATTGCCGATGGCGAGTTTAAGAGCGTCGAATTTTGTCGTCGAGGCATCGGGAATCAGCAGGCAGGGGCCAACCTGGCAGGCAGCTTGGTCAACCGTAATAGGACGAGTATCTGTCATGGGATGGATAAACATCTCGCCAGCTGGACTGCTGAACTTCCCGGTTCCTGTTAATGTAAGGTTGTCGGTTACGATGCCGACTTCGGTGGTTCCCGTGACTGTGGCGTTGGTAACAGTAAGACTTCCCAGAGCAGCGGGAGAAAGCCATACCTTGCCACCTGTGATGTTTGCAGAGGTTGAAATATTCGATGCTCCCTTTAGAGCAACATCCCCACTCCCGGCATTGATGACGCCGGAAACCGTGAGGTTTGTCCCGATCATGCTCAACCATACCGGCTGATTGGTGGTGGTGACCCCGCTAAAATTTAAGGCGGCCTTGTCTTGAAAATTTAACGGGCCAGTGAGGGTGCCGGTTACCTTCAGCAAGGAGACACTGTTGTTGCCATCAGAAAGGCCAACCGTGCCGGTGGTGACCACCTCTAACCCTTTGCCTGTCGGGGTGGAGACGGGAGCTCCGGTCGTTACCCCGACATCCTGGGAGATGGAAGGGCCGGTGAGGACCACGGCATATGTGTCGGGCAAGCCAGCATTGGTGTGTTGTACGCCCTGAAAGGCATTGACGGTCGAGAGATACACACCGTTGGCGCTGGTAAAGGCAAAGGTGTCGCCGGTTGTTCCCCCTGTGGCCTTGCCGGCAATAACGCCGGTATTATTGTTTTGCGTCAGGGCGACCTTGGTTCCTTCGGCATAGACCGCCTTGTTGCCAAGAAGCGCGCTTGCGGATTGGGTGAGAGCTCCGGAACTGATGAGACTCAAAACCCCGTCTGGGGTACCTGGATTGTATGTGCCGGAGGTATAAATGCTGATGCCGTTGAGGCCGTCAATGCCGGCACCGATATTTAACGCACCGTTCTTGAAACTGAAATTTTTGTTTGTGTGGGTCTCGTCACCAATGCCTGCGGCCAGATTGGTCACCGAGTTGGATGCGGTATCCAGGGTGACATTTCCCAACGCCCTGATCGCCAGGTTTGTTTCGCTGATGGTTCCTGCCAAGGCTTGCGTAATGATTCCTCCCGACTCCAGGCTGAGAGTGGAGGTGCCAGTGGGCGCGATGGCGGCGCTGACATCGAGGTTGCCTGCGGTGAGCGCACCGACCCGCAGCGCGCCGGTTGTTGTCACAGTGTTCAGTTCGTTGGTAGTAAGGCCCAGGGTGCTGACCGCGTCGATGCCACCCAGATCGATATACTGGCCTGAGGTGTAGGGCTTGAGCCAGGCGGTCCCGGCCCCGGCATTGACGGAGGCGCCGACTTGAAGATCCATGTTGTCAGCAGCCAGGGTCAGACTTGGGCCAGAAACCGCGCCGGTGCTGGCGATGGTGATGGCGCCCGGAGTGGTCAACAGAACAGACCCTGTTCCGCTGACAGTGCCGTTGATGGTCAACAGACCACCTGCATCCGAGGCATAGAGTTGCACGTTGTTGCCGGACACCGTTTTGGTGGCGGCCACATCAATGTCGCCACTGGCGCCAATAGCCGCCTGGCCGAGGAGAACGGTACCGGTTACGGCGGTTACGTTCTCGGCGACTTGGATGGGTGTGCTACCATAGCCTCTGATGGTGATGTTGCCGCCATTGGTTGTCACGCCAAGGGTGCCCCCCACGTTACCGATGCTGAACCCATTCGCGTTTTCATAGTCAAAGGAGGCGCCAGCTCCGGTGAGGTTGGCGGCGACCGTGGCGACCTGATTGTTACCAGCAAGAGAAACATTGCCGGCGGAGATAACTTTCAGCGCAGTCGCAGTGATCAAGCCGGCACCGAGGTTATTCGTGATACCACCGGTGCCGGCCTGCAAGTTGAGTCCACCACTCGCCCCTGTCAGACCGGCAGAAATCGAGATAGCATTATCAGCGTTTAAAGTTAGAGTATTTGCATTTGTCCAAGTGACAGGGCTGCTCACCGTAATATCTCCAGTGCCGCCTGAGCCGGGTGTAGTGTTTACGGTTACGTTCCCCAGGCCCAATTGTGTGTTGAGATCTGTGGCGAGCAGTTGAGAAGGGGCGCCTGCACCGCTATCGTATATAAAGTTTGGGGCTGTTCCACCAAGGGTGAGGGTTGTTGCGGTAGCACCAATAACTATATCAGAAGGATCAAGAAGCAATGTGCCTGCGGTGCCATGTGCCGTGCGTAGGTCGGTTCTTGCTTGATAGTCCAGATATCCTTTCCCCGACACCTCCACAAACCCTCCATCGCCGCCCATCTCGCCACCACGGGCACTGATGCTGCCATAGGCGCGGGTGATATCATCCGCCCAGACAATGACCCTGCCGCCGTTACCGTTTCCGGTGGCGTCCGCCCTGATCACGGCATCCGGCCCAAGATAGGTGGCCTTTGCATTCTGAATCTCTGGGTTCCTGCCCTGATAGTCGCCGCCGATCAGGGCTGTGCCGCCGCCGGTCTGGCCGGAGACATCAACAATACCATGGTCCATCAGGCCGACTTTCTCGCCCAATATCCGGACGCTGCCGCCTGTCTCGCCGACATTCCTGCCCGAGGCGTCCAAGGTGCCGCTGTTGGCCACGATTCCTGCCGATTCGCCGTGCAGGATGATGGTGCCGTTACGCTCCTCGATGGAGCGGGCCTGGATCAGGCCTTCGTTATTGACTACGGTGGTTGCCAGATCGTTGGCCACCCGGGCGGTCATCACCACTTGGCCGCCGTCCGCGCTGATCTGGCCAAGGTTTTCCACCCCGGCGCGCTTGGCAAGGCTCGCCTCGTCCACAGCCAGGCCGATCAACTGGTCTCCCTCAAGATCGAGAATGAAGCGGTTGCCCGAGGCAAGAGCCACCTTGCCCATGCGGGCCTGGATCACTCCCGCATTTGCGGCGTAATCACCGGCCAGCACGAGGTAGCCGCCATCGCTGGCCTGAAGATAGCCCTGGTTGATAACTTGCGCCTCCGGCAGCCCATTTCCCGTCCGACTGAATGAGTAGCGGCCGGCCATAAAATCGGTGTTGCTGATATTGTGGGTGGTGGCCAAGAGACCTTGGACGCTGACTTGTGAGGTGGGGCCAAAGAGGATGCCGCTGGGGTTGACCAGGAAGACCTGGCCGTTGGCGGAAAGGCTGCCGTAGATCCGGCTGGGGTCGTTACCCAGCACCCGGTTCAGGGCCACGCTGTCTGTGCCGGGTTGCTGGAAGCGGACCATCTCCTGCTGCCCGATGGAGAAGTTTTGCCAGTCGATGACCGCCTTCTGGCTCTGCTGGGTGATTTGGGTGGTGACGGCGTTGGGGCGGGTGATGGCGGCGCTGCCAGCGGTCACCTGTTCGCCCGCCGGACCGGCCAGGGCTGTTGTGGCGGGGAGAAGAAGGGAAAGGGCTAAGAGGCCCCGTCGGTATGGAAAGTTGGGGGCCAGCCGGGACAGGGTATGCCGCAGACCACCGCTTTTGTGCACCGGCGTGTTGCCGTTCAGCCGTTGCCGCAATCCGAGGAAAGAAGCGAAGTTCCAGAAACAGAGACGCCGGTTCATTCGTTTGGTGCGCATGATGTTGTCTCCCTCTTAGTACATGGCGGTGAAGGTAATCCAGAGCGGAGCGTCGTAGCCGTCGCCGGGATCATTGCCGTCAATGGGCTTGGCCCACTGCAGGTCAAGGCTATACTTGCCGGTAACCGAAACGGTCATGCCGATCCCGGCTGAGGCAAGGCTGCCGGAACGGCTGCCATCGGCAAGGGGAATTTCGTAGTGAACCTCGCCGGCATCCACAAAGCTGCGGAGCAACAGGTCGGCATGGTCAAAGCCAATGTGACGCCGCAGTTCCAGAGTGCCCATGGCGCCCTGATCGCCGCGCAGCTGTGAGCTGACAAAACCCCGAACGCTGGTCGGGCCGCCAAGGCTGTACTTGTTTGAGTCAGGCAGGGCATCGGTGCTGTATACCGCTTCGCCACGCAGCACCCCACTCCAGTTTGTGTTGAAAAAATGCTCGTAGTCGCCGTGCAGTTCGAGCTTGGGTGGCAGGGCATCGTTGCGGGTGCCATCCGGGTTGCTCCGGAAATTGGTGGAGAACAGGCCGGAAAGATTGGCCAGCCCGCCCGATGCAGTACGGCGACTGTAGTTAAGCCCGGCCTCAAGAAAATTGATCGTGTCATCGTTCAGTGGGATATCCCGCATGTCGGACTGGCCCCGGACATGGGCGCCGCCCAAGGTCCAGGAAAGGTTGGCGCGGCGGCTCCGGATGATCGGGTGGCTTATCTGCAGGCGGGCTGTTTCGCTGATGCCTGCGATGTCGAGGGCGGCGAACTCTTCGCCCACATCATACTCGGCCCGGGAATAGCTCAGATTCATCCTGGTGCCGTCATTCAGAATTGGAAAGCCGTAGTTGAGCCGTCCCTGGCGGAGCAGGCTGTGTTGGGAATGCGTGTAGCCAAAGCCCAGCACATCGCCGAATTTGAAAGGGTTGTTGATGGTGAAATCAGCGCCCAGCCGCCATTGACCGATGACCTTGCGGCCCTGATTGTCCAGCACCGCGCTCGCCGTAACCGGGGTTTCCTCCATGCGGAGATTGATGTCCGTGGTGCCGTATTCTTCGCCCGGGACCAGCACCGATCTGGCAACAAGGCCGGGGAGATCGTTGAGCAGCAGGACCTCTCTCTCCAGGTCCGCAAAGCGCAGGATGGTTCCCGGCTTGAGCTGGTCGAGTTGCCTTGCAAGGAAATCGTCACTATAGCGTTGATTGTCCAAGAACACCAACTTGCCGACCCTGCCTTCCACCACTTCCAGCCGGAGTACGCCATCAAGCATGCGTTGGGCCGGAACCGTGACCGTGGTCAGGCTGTAACCATGGGATTGGTAGAAGTCGGTGAGCCGGTCGGCCAGTCCGTAAATTTCGGTGAGGGTAAGTTCCGTGCCCTCCTTGTCGGCGATGAGGGCCCGGAGTTCCGCTTCTGTGAAGATGGTGTTGCCGGTGATGGTAAAATGATCTATTCGAACCCGCCGCTCATCGGCAGGTGGCGTGGGACGAGGCGGCGAAGGAGGCTGCACCTCGGGGAGGGGCATATCCTTTTCCGGCGGAGCAGGTCTAGGTCGCAGGGATTCTTCCACCGCGCCGGGGGTGGGAGGCTGGGCCAGGGCCGTTGAAACTGGAAACAGGACCAGCAGAGCCAGGGAAAGACAGGCCGTGGCATGGTTGGCAGACAGGACAGGTCGAATACAGAACATCGTTTCTCCTTCACTCGAAAAAACTGTGTAGTCTCTTTGGAACAGGTAACGGAGAACTTTTTTCTGCGAGTAACGAATCGTTAATCAGCAGTATTCTCATCTACCTATATCATATTATTAATACAGAATAAAGCTTGGTTGCTAAACCTTTATTTGGCAGGTATTTCAGATTTTTCGATCATGTTGGCGAAAGGCACTGGCTCTGGTATGATGGGGTTGTCCGGGGTGTTTTCCCGTGGCGGGAGAGAAAAAATGCGGAGGTCGCTTGTGTTGTTGAATAGCTGTAAACGGAAGGTCGAGCTGGCATACCCCTGCCCGTGGGTGTACAAGATCATCGGCAGGGAGCAGGAGGAGCTGCGGGCGGCCATTGCCGAGGTTGTTCAGGCACGGGAATGTCTGGTCTCCCTGTCGAATTCGAGCAGCGGCGGCAAGTACCTGTGTCTGGATGTGGAGCTTGTCGTGGTCAGCGCCGAGGACCGTGCGGCCCAGTATCTTGCCTTCAAGGGGCATCCGGCGGTGGTTCTGGTGCTGTAGGTTTTTTTGCCGCGCCGCAGCCTGTCCGGAACGGCGCGGTTTGTTTTCAGTCCATCACTTCGAAGCCGATGGCGTCGATGGCTTTTTTGATGGCGGCCATGGGCACATCCTTGCTCTGCTTGAAGGTGGCTTCACTTTTTTCGAGGGAGATATTCACCTCGCTGATGCCGTCGATGGCGTTGAGCGCCGAAGTGACCGAGGCTACGCAGTGGCCGCAGCGCATTCCCTTGATCCGGATGGTTGGCATGGGGGGCTCCTTTCATGAATGGGTTGTTGTCTGTGAAGAATTACAAAAACTAAAGTATTGTCTGGCGCAAATAATTTCTTTCAAGCATAGGCGCAATTTACTGGGAAAGGGAAAAACAAGCAACATCGGAGCAATGCACACATGACACCGTCAACCGAAAAGCAGCGACTCTCCATCCGGGGCATGCACTGCGCCTCCTGTTCCTCCCGCATCGAAAAAGTGCTTGCGGGCACCGAAGGTGTTCGGGCGGCAGCGGTGAATCTCGCAGCCGAGAGCCTGGAGGTGGAGTGGGAGCCCGACCGGCTTAGTCTTGCGGACATTGCCGGGGTTGTCAAAAAACTTGGTTTCGAGCTGGTGCTGCCGGAAAAGGAAATCAGGCTGGCGTTGGCCATTGACGGCATGACCTGCGCCTCCTGCGCCGCCCGGATTGAAAAGGTGGTTGGGGGGCTGGCCGGGGTGCGGACCATGCAGGTGAACCTGGCCACGGAGTCGGCAACGGCGGTCTTTGATCCGGATCTCGTTAGCCAACGGCAGATACGCGAGGCCATTGAGCGCCTTGGCTTCAAGGCCCGGGTGGCCGGGTCGGCCGGGACCTCTGATTTTGAGCGGCAGCAGGAGGAATCCCTTGTCCGGCTTGCTGCCATGGCAAAGCGTCTTTACCCGGCCTTTACCTTTGCCGTCCTGTTGCTGTTTCTTTCCATGGGCGAGATGGCCGGTCTGCCCTTGCCTTCGTTCCTGGCTCCCCATCAGTCACCTTTCACCTTTGCTTTTGTTCAGTTTCTCCTGGTGTTGCCGATCATCTGGTCGGGCCGGAATTTTTATCAACTCGGGTTCCCGGCTCTCTGGCGCGGCGCGCCCAACATGGATTCGCTCATCGCCATCGGCACTGGCGCCGCCTTTGTTTACAGCACCTGGAACATGATCGAGATTGGTCTGGGCATCGAGGTCATGACCAGGGTCATGGATCTCTATTTTGAGTCGGCAGGCGTGCTCATTGCCCTGGTTTCCTTGGGCAAGTATCTGGAAACCCGCTCCAAGGTGCGCACCTCGGACGCCATCCGTCAGCTCATGGCCCTGACCCCGGAGGAGGCCACCTTGCTGGTGCCTGGGCCCGGGCCTGGGATTGAGGCGCAGAAAAAGATCCCGGTGGCGGAGATCGAGGCCGGCGATATCCTGCTGGTCAAGCCGGGCGAGCGCATTCCCGTTGACGGCTCGGTGGTCAAGGGCCGATCCAGTGTGGACGAGTCCATGCTCACCGGCGAATCCCTGCCGGTTTCCAAGGAGATCGGCGATCAGGTGGTGGGCGCCACCCTGAACAAGAACGGGTTGTTGCAGATGCGGGCCGAGAAGGTGGGGCAGGATACGGTGCTGGCCCGGATCATCACCATGGTCCGCGAGGCCCAGGGCTCCAAGGCGCCCATTGCCAATCTGGCGGACCGCATCAGCCTCTATTTTGTGCCCACTGTCATTGTCCTGGCCATTCTTGCAGGCTTGGCCTGGTATTTCCTCGGTCAGGCCGAGTTTTCCTTTGCCCTGCGGATATTCATCGCCGTGCTGGTTATTGCCTGCCCTTGCGCGATGGGGCTGGCCACCCCGACCTCGATCATGGTCGGCACCGGGCGCGGCGCTCAATTGGGGGTGCTGGTGAAAAGCGGCGAGGCCCTGGAGATGGCCCAGAAAATCAACGCCATCGTTTTTGACAAGACCGGCACCCTGACCCATGGCCGCCCGGAATTGACCGACGTGCAACCGGTGTCACCGGGGATGGATGCCGACCGGATTCTGTCCATGGTGGCCAGCGCCGAGAGCGGCTCGGAACATCCTCTGGCCGAGGCCATTGTCAACGGGGCCAGGGCAAAGGGGCTGGCTCTGGCGGAGCCCTCCGATTTCGAGGCGGTTCCCGGCAGGGGTATTCGGGCGGTGGTGCGGGGGCATCAGGTTCTGCTCGGCAACCGGGAGTTCATGATGGAGCAGCATGTTGCCGGACTGGGCATGGCGGTTGAGCAAATCGCCCATGGTTTTGCCGGGGCGGGCAAGACCGCGCTCTACTGTGCGGCGGAAGGCAGTCTTGTGGGGCTGTTAGCCATTGCCGACCGGCTTAAATCCGAGGTGCCCGCGATCATCAGCGCCCTTGAAGGAATGGGGATCAAGATCTTCATGCTCACCGGCGATAACGAGATTACCGCCCGGGCCATTGCCGACCAGGCTGGGATTCGCGAGGTGTTTGCCCAGGTGCTGCCGGACCAGAAGGTGGAAAAGGTGGCGGCCTTGCAGGCAGAGGGGTTCCGGGTCGCCATGGTGGGCGACGGCATCAATGACGCCCCGGCCCTGGCCAGGGCCGATGTCGGCATTGCCATGGGCACCGGCATCGACGTAGCCATCGAGTCCGGCGACATCGTGCTGATGAAAGGCCGTCTCTCCGGCTTGCTTGCCGCCCTTTCCCTAAGCCGCGCCACCATGCGCAATATCAAGCAGAATCTCTTCTGGGCCTTTATCTACAACATCATCGGCATACCGGTGGCAGCGGGGGTTCTTCATCTCTTCGGCGGGCCGACCTTGAATCCCATGATCGCCGGCGGGGCCATGGCCATGAGTTCGGTTTCCGTGGTTTCCAATGCCCTGCGCCTGCGCTTTTTTACCCTGCCGGGCCACAACAGAACGCAAACGCCATCGGTTTAAAATATGGGTAAAACACAGCATCGTCTTGACAATATTTAGAAACCTTGCGTAGATGATAGTAATGGCCTTGGAGTGTGGGACGGTGCGTTCGTTTTTATCTTGTCCGGTTCGAGAGGAGCAACCCCATGAAAAAATTTATTGTAACCGCGGTGGTCATCGCCTCTGCCTGCGGAATTTTTGGCGGCAAGGAAATTCTGGCCGGAAATACAACCCGTTATACGGTAAAAAAAGGGGATACTCTCTGGGATTTGAGCGGGGGGTATCTCAATAATCCACTGCTCTGGCCGAAAATTTGGAAGCTTAATCCCAGGATCGCCAACCCTCACTGGATATGGCCGGGGCAGATCGTCAACCTTCCAGGCATGGGAAAGGTGCCGGTCAGGCAAGCGTCCGCGCCCGGCCGTGTCGGCCAGGCAGACTCGGAGTCTTCACCCCTTGCCAGGGCAGGCCTTGCCTCCTCTTCCGAACCGCTTCCTCTCCTTGTAGGAAAAAAAGAGCTGTCCCCGGCGGATAAACAGGCCGGGAAGGATCAAGAAAACGCACCTGCCCGGTATTATGACCGGGGAATCGGCATGCTCACCCATGATATCCCCAACCAGGGCCGGGTGCTGGGTACCGAACAAGGCTGGAATGGCGCAGCTCTTGGCGAGACTATTCTGATTTCCGCCCCGGGGGCGCAGGTCGGCCAGCAGTTTGGCGTATACCGGGATATGGGCAAAGTCGACGCCCTGGATTATTTTGGCAAAAGTCCCGGCCATGTGCTGGCGGACGTTGCCATTGTCGAGGTCGTCGCCTCGGATGCTTCCAGGCAAGAAGCTGTTATCCGGTGTGCTTTTGCCGAAGTAAAAACCCACGACGTTCTGGGGCCGGTTCCGGAGCAGCCTGCGGTTTCCGCACGTCCGCCCCAGGCAGGGGTTGCTTCTGTCAAAGGCGAGGTGGTGGCGTTTTATTTAATGCATCAGTTTGCCGGGCCCGATGATATTGTCTATCTGAATATCGGCGCGGATCAGGGGCTTGCCCCCGGCGACCTGCTGTCGGTGGCGGGGACGGATCAAGCCGAGGGCAGGAATTCCGGCGAAATCATGGTCTTGCGGGTTGCGGCAGATACCGCGGCTGCCGTGGTGACGAGACGGAGCCCCCGCGAGGTACGGCGGGGGGATGTGGTCGGGCCGCCGGTTTTGTAAGATCCGCTGCTGTTTCGTTTTGTCCTGAGGGGGGCGAGAAGGGTTCTGGTGGGATTGAAGGGCGCTGTCTTGCAGTCTGAAATTCTCACGGAAGGTGAGGCCTCATGGATGCCACGAAAAAACCTGATGTTTCCCTGGCGGGTTTGCTGGATCTCGTTGAGATATCGAGCATTGCCTCCATCAAAGGGACAGTGGGCGGGATCTTGTCTCTTATCAGCGATCCTGCCGCCAGCTCCTTTGATCTCATCCGGCTCATTGAGCTTGACCCGCCGCTGACCGCAAAGATCCTCCGGGTTGCCAATTCATCATACTACGCCATCGCCCAAACCATCAGCGACATCCATCAGGCCCTGATCTGGATAGGATTTGACACGCTCAGGGAAATCATTCTCACTCAGAAGATGAGCGAACTCTACCGCGGCGGCATACCCGTCTCCGGCTATTCCCGTCTCCAGTTGTGGCGGCATAGTCTGGCTGTAGCCCTTCTGGCCAAGACTATTTATCGCCGCGAGTTCGGCGAGAAGGGAAACAATGCCTATGCCGCCGGGTTGATGCATGACATCGGGGTTATTGTCGAAGACCAGCTCCTGCACCAGGATTTTATCCGGCTGGTGCAGAGCCTGGAGGAGACGCCCCAGTCCCTGTCCGATGGCGAGGCTTCCCTCTTTGGCTATGACCATGGCCTGGTTGGCAAGGGACTGGCCGAGAACTGGAATTTTCCGGCGGAACTCATCGATGGCATAGGTTTTCATCATAACCCCGAGGGTGCCCGTGAAGAACACCGCCTGTTTGTCAAAGCAATCTTCATCTCCGATTATCTCATGTTTGAGCAGGGATATGGCTATGTTGCCATGCCGCTTCCCGATCGGGAGATTTTGCAGCAGTATGTCAGGGATCTTGGTCTGCAGTGGTATGCCCTGCGCGCCATCGTTGAGCTGGTGCGGGAAGAGCTGGAAAAAATTGAACGGAAAGGATATCTGATTGCATGAGCAGCAACTCTGAGCTTCTCCGGCGCATCCAGGAGCTTGAAACACAGGTGCGCCATCTTGGCAACGAGCTTCGTCTGACCAAGGAAGAGTATGAGGAGGCTGCCGCCAAATATCTGGATATTTACTGCAATCTGGAAAAGAAGATCAATGAGCGGACCATGGAGCTTGACGCAGCCAACGGGCGGCTTCTTTGCGAAATCGAAGAACGTAAACGGACGGAGGCGGAAAAGGAGCAACTCATTGTCCAGCTGCAAAATGCCATGCAGGATGTGAAGGTCTTGAGCGGCTTTCTGCCCATCTGCGCCGCGTGCAAAAAGATCAGGGATGACACCGGATACTGGCGGCAGATAGAGGAATATATCAGCAAGCATTCCAATGCCCTGTTCAGCCATGGCATCTGCCCGGACTGTTCCAAAAAACTGTATCCGGAGTACCATGAGGAGTTGCAGCGGCGCGTCAAGGAATGACAGGGAATACAACTGCCGGGGTGTTCCGTCTGGATTTCGGGGATCCATCGCGGAGGGGGGGTAGGGCAAGCCCGAGTCAGCGGCTGCCCGTAAGCAGCCTTCCCACTGCATCCCAGATGCGGTGAGCTGTTTCTTCCTTGCTCAGCAGCGGCACATCTTCCTGCCCGCCATCGCGGTCAAGCAGGGTGACCCTATTTGTCTCGGCAGCAAAACCGGTTTCCGTCCCCCCAATGTCATTGACCACGATCAGGTCAAGGTTCTTTTCCTTAAGTTTTCTGGCTCCTTCCTTGAGATGATTCCGGCTCTCCGCGGCAAAACCGATGAGCAGAGGAAAATTTGCCGATTTCCGCTTGCGGTTCCCCAGCTCTTTCAGGATGTCCGGGTTGGCGACCAGCGGCAGGGTTAGCGTGGCCTGTCCTTTTTTTACCTTGTGGCGCTGGGGCTCGGCGGGCCGGTAGTCGGAAACGGCTGCGGCCTTGACGACAATGGTGGCCGCAGCGAGACAGCTCATGACTTGCTCCTGCATTTCGACGGCAGAGGCAACCTGGATGCAGCGGACACCCGGCGGGGCGGCCAGGGCGGTTGGTCCGCTGATCAGAGTGACCGTTGCCCCCCGTTGTCCGGCTGTGGCCGCCAGGGCATATCCCATCTTGCCTGTGGAGGGATTGCTCAAGAATCGCACCGGATCGAAAGCCTCTCTGGTGGGGCCGGCGGTAACGAGCACGTGTTCGTGGGCAAGGTTCTGGGGGGCAAAGGTTGTGAGGATGGCCTGCCGGGCGGTTTCCCAGTCTGTCAGGCGGCCGGGGCCTTCTTCGTTGCAGGCCATTTTTCCGCAATCGGGGTCAAGAACCCGATATCCGTAAGATCTGATGGTTGCAAGGTTTGCCTGGGTGGCCGGATGCTGGAACATAGCGCTGTTCATGGCCGGGCAGACCAGGATCGGGCTGGAGGAAGCCAGGGCGATGGCGGCGAGCAGATTGTCGGCCAGGCCATGGGCCAACCGGCCGATGGTCTGGGCCGAGGCCGGGGCAATGACCAGCAGATCATGGCCCCGGGCCAGGCTGATGTGAGGAATGGTCTCCGGGGCCTCGGTGGCGAACATACCGGTATGCACCGGATTGCCGGAAAGGGCTGCCATGGTCAGGGGGCGGATGAACCGGCAGGCGGATTCGGTCATGACCACGGTAATTTGGCACCCTTCCCGGCGGAGGGCGCGAACCCAGTCTGCAACCTTGTAGGCCGCGATGCTTCCGGTAATTCCGAGAAGAATTTTTTTATCGGTCAGAAGAGACATGGAAATCGCGCCGCCTTTCCTTACATTCAAGGGGTGAAGGGGTTGGGCTGTTTCACGCCGCCGGCGGTGGTGGCCGTAATATCCTCGGCCATATAGATGTTGACCTCCGTCCTCATCAGCAGCTTGTCCTCGGACAGGAGAATGGTGCAGGTCTTGTTCGGCTTGATAAAGGCGAGGAGAATATTCTTGTATTTGGCGGAACCGGCAAGCTTCCAGCCGTTCTTGGGCATGTTGTTTGTGAAAAAATCGGCCAAGGAAGTGATATCGACCCGGCCGGTGTATTGCAGCACCCCGCCGGCAAAGGAGTCGGTCCGGACGAGCATGCTTTTTTCCCGGTTCCAGGAAAGTTCGCTGGGAAGCAGCAGGTCGGGGAATTCATTGGCTCGATAAGGCTGTTCCGCGGAGGAAGAGGTAGAGGAAGCAAAGGGATCCGAGGATGCAGGCGCCCCTTGGTCGTTGCTGCCGCCCAGGCCCAGTTCGGCGCAGCCGCTGAGGGCGACAAGGCTGGTGATTGCAAGAAGGGTTGATAAGAAGACGATGCGGAACGGTTTACCTGGCGTTGTCATGGAGGGCCTCCTGGTTAATGGTGTTGACGACAATACGGTTATAACTCTTTGACGATGAATTCCGCCAATGGTTTTCTGTGTGATTGCTGGTCGCGTCGGCTCGGGTGGCCGATGGCGATGATCGCCATCAGTTCCAGATCTCCGTTCAGGCCGAGAATCCGGGAGACGTTCTCTTTGTTTTTCAGAATCTGTCCGAGCCAGACTGCTCCCAGGCCAAGACCCTCGGCGGCCAGCAACATGTTTTGGATGCAGGCCCCGGCTGATTGCGCATCTTTCAGCTCATCGTACATGGTTTTCCGGTCAAGGTATACGGCGATCAGGGCCGGGGCGGCAAGAACGATATGCCCATAATGGGTTTGCTCGGACAAACGGGAGCGGATTGCCGCCTCCGTGACAATGACAAACCGCCAGGGCTGATTATTCAGGCCGGAAGGCGCCCAGACCCCGGCCTGGACAATTTCGCGGAGCGTGGCGGCGGCCACCGGTTGATCGGTGAACTCCCGGATACTGCGCCGCTGGGTAATGGCGGTAAGAATCGGTGAAGGCATGGGAAGGGAGCACGTTGCGCTGTAATGATTATTGACGGATATTTGTTTGGAACAGCGTGGAATTTAAAGGAAATCATAGTCGCTTTGGAAAGGGTTTGTCAAACGCTTTCCACCGGACGGGCCATATTGCGCAAGCAATAAAAACCTGTTAGAACCTGCGGCCATGGAGGCTTGCATGGAAAATACAACCCGAAAAAAAGAGATTCCCCTGCCGCTTCCCGGCCACGGGGTAAAGTTGATCGACACCCATTGTCACCTCGATATGCCGGCGTATCAGACGGATTGTGAGGCTGTGCTGCTACGGGCCTTGGCAGCGGGGGTCAGCCGGATCATCAGCGTGGGCATTGATCTGGCAAGCTCGCGCAGGGCCATTGCACTGGCCGAACAGTACGAAGGCGTCTATGCCACGGTGGGGGTTCATCCCCATAATGTCGCGGAGCTTACCGAGGGTGATTACGCGGAGTTGCAGAGCCTGTGCCGTCATCCCAAGGTCGTGGCCTACGGCGAGATCGGCCTTGATTATGTAAAAAATTATGCCCCGGTTTCCCTGCAAAAGGAGCATTTTGCCAGACAGGTCGCCCTGGCCAGGCAATTGCATCTGCCCCTGGTGATTCACGACCGGGAGGCCCATGACGAGATCATGGAAATGCTTGAAGGTGCGGGGCCGTTTCCTGCCGGAGGGGTAATGCATTGCTTCTCCGGGGATGGAGCCTTTGCCAGGCGGGTTCTTGCCTTGGGTTTTTATATTTCCATCCCAGGGGTCGTGACCTTTGCCAAGGCCGAGATACTCCGGGAAGCGGTGCGCGAGATTCCGCTTGGTTCGCTGGTTCTTGAAACGGACGGGCCATTTCTTGCCCCGGTGCCCCAGCGCGGCAAACGGAATGAGCCGAGTTTGCTGCTTTTTACTGCACAGAAGGTGGCGGAACTGAAAGGCCTTTCCCTTGATGAGGTGGCCAGGCAGACCACCATGAATGGTGTGCACCTTTTCGGCCTTGAGGGACGGTGAAATGATGGGGTCGGTGGCGGAAAATATCGAGACAATCCGGGCTCGGATCCGGGCCGCGGCGGGGCGGGCCGGGCGCGATCCGCATTCGGTGCGGCTGGTGGCGGTCAGCAAGCACCAGCCGCTTGAGGCAATCCGGGAGGCCATGGCAGCCGGGCAGATGGTTTTTGGCGAGAACTATCTGCAGGAGGCAGAGGATAAAGTTGCGGCCTTTGGCCGGGGGGTGGTCTGGCATTGTATCGGACATCTGCAGTCCAACAAAGCCCGAACCGCGGCGGAGGTTTTTGACTGCATCGAAACCATCGATCGGCTCAAGCTTGCCAGGGGACTGGAAAGCAGGCTCAGCGAACTGGGCAAGACCATGCCGGTTCTGGTTCAGGTCAACGTGGGCGGGGAATCGCAGAAGGCCGGGGTTGCCCCGGAGGAGGCCGGGCAACTGTGCCGCGACCTGCAGCAGTTTCCCCATCTGGTTGTACAGGGGCTCATGACCATGCCGCCCTTTGTCGAAGATCCCGAGGAAAGCCGGGGTTGTTTCCGGCAGCTTCGCCTCCTGGGGGAAGAGCTTGCGAGCCAAGGTATCCTCGGCCGGCATGGGATGTTGCAACTTTCCATGGGGATGTCCGGTGATTTCGAGGTGGCTATCGAGGAAGGCGCTACTCTGGTGCGGGTGGGCACGGCGCTGTTTGGCGAGAGGGGCCAGGCGGCTTAGGAGCTTCTTTTTCAATGGCCGCCTGGCCTGGATCGACTCGATTTTTGAGGCGGGCGGATCAGGCCCGTTGTAATTTTTCCGTATCGTGCGGGATGTCAGGCTTTAACCCTTGCTCAGGGGTTGCGACCACCGCCCGGCCCCATGCCACCGCCGGGGCCCATGCCGCCGCCACCCGGCCCCATGCCCCCGCCTCTTACCGGTGGTTCATCGGGCAGGGTAATGCCGCGTTCCTTTGCCAGTTTTTTCATCCGTTCGTGGTGTTCCCGCCGGATTTGTTGGCGCTCCTCGGCTGTTTTCGCGGCGCGCATTTTCAAGCGATATTCCCGGCGCTCTTGCGGCGTCATCATTTGGCTGCCGTATATCTGTTTTTGCGTTTGGACTTGTTGTTGTGCACCTTCTTGCTCGACCGCCATAGCAACGCCGAGAGAAAGCGCGAAGGTGCCGGTTATTACCGACAGCATCACCATTTTTTTTAGCATATTGCCTCCTGTAGGGCTTGGGGTAAGAAATTGGCAGATCCCATTCCCAATGGGTTGAATGGGGCAGCCTTCTTGTTGCCGAGTGCACTCGATTTGTACGATTAATCGTTGGAAATTCCACCTGGTTAACTCTCTACAATATCAGCATGGGGAATTTTTTCCATGATGTCAATTAAGAAAAAGAGACAAGGATAAGGGGCAGAAGAAGACCTGTCCTTTGATTTTGCCGGAAGCGGATCGGCTCCTAATCTGTTACAGTGGGAGCATGGAAAAACAATCTGTGCGGAACATGGAACTGCTTGCCCCGGCCGGCACCATCGAGGCCTTCGAGGCGGCGGTGGAGAGCGGGGCCGACGCCATCTATATCGGCGCCCCGGCCTTTAACGCCAGGGCACTGGCCCGGCATTTCTCCCTGGCCGAGGTGGCGGCCATGATCGACCATGCCCATCGGAACCGGGTCAAGGTCTATCTGGCCATGAACAGCCTGATGAAGGAGGAGGAGATCGGCAAGGCGGTGGAGGAGCTGGCAGCTCTCGAAGCGCTCAAGAGTGACGCCCTCATTATTCAGGATCTCGGCATCTCCTATCTGGCCCGGAAGTTCTTCCCCGCCCTGCGTCTGCATGCCAGCACCCTCATGGGCGCGCACAACTCCCTCAACGTCCGGCAGTTTTCCGAGATGGGCTTTCAGCGAGTGGTCCTGGCCCGGGAGATGACCCTGGCTGAGATCGGAAAAATCCACAGGCAATGCCCGGTGGAGCTTGAGGTATTTGTACACGGGGCTCTCTGTTTTGCCTATTCCGGGCTATGCCTGTTCAGCAGCTATCTGGGCGGAAAAAGCGGTCTCAGGGGCCGTTGCGTCCAGCCCTGCCGCAGGCGCTACACCTGGGGCGCCAAGGGCCGCGGCTCCGGCGCGCCGGCCGGGTATCTCTTTTCCATGAACGATCTGGCCGGGCTTGAGCTGATTCCCCAGCTGCGCCAGGCCGGGGTCAGTTCCCTCAAAATCGAAGGAAGGATGCGCAGCGCCCAGTATGTGGCCTCGGTGGTCAAGGCTTACCGGCTGGCCCTTGATAACCCGGCGACACCGGCGGTGCTGGCCGAGGCCAAGGAGCTGCTGGAACAGGCCATGGGACGCAAATCCTCCCTCGGCTATTTCAAAAAAGCCCAACCGGCGGATATCATCGCCCCCCAGCACTCGGGGAATATCGGCCTGTTTTTGGGCAAGATCGAGAAGGTCACTTCCAACCGCGCCCAGATGAGTTTGAAAGAACCGCTCCGGATTGGCGACCGTTTGCGCATCCATCAGGAAGGCTCGGGCGAACGGCAGTCCTTTACCCTCAAAGGGCTGTGGCAGGGGAAGGTGGCGCTGGATAAGGCCAAGGCGGGCAGCAGGGTGCAGCTGGACCTGCCGCCGGGCGGGCAATGGGGTGACAGCCTCTACAAGGTGGACCTGGGCGAGCGCCGCCAACAGGCAGCCAAGAAGTCCATCCAGCCGGGGTTGTTCAGCAGGAAAGTTGCGGATCTGGTTGATCCCCGCAAGCTCTCGCAGATCGCCCATTTCCTGCATCAGCCGGCCAACCGGCCGAGCGCGGCCAAGACCCGGGCGGAGCGGCCCGCCGCCCGCGGCCAGGTTCAGGTCCAGGCTCGCAGCCAAGCCCAGGGCGGCCGTCGGGGCGTGCCCCAGGTGCAGTTGCCCCTGGAATGGTGGCTCAAGATCGATGATTTTGAATCGCTCAAAGTGCAGCTGCCCACCCCGCCGTCGCGACTGGTCATCACCCTGTCCCGCCAGACCTTTGCCCAATTCTCCCGGCAGCAAAAACGGTTGACCCCCTACCGGCGGCGGCTGGTCTGGGCGCTGCCTCCGGTGATCCTGGAGGATGATCTGCCGTTTTACCAGGAGGCCATTGGTCATCTGCGCTCCAGCGGCTATAACACCTGGCAGATCGGTCATATCGGCCAGTGTCTGCTGTTTGCGGCGGGAGCCCAGGCTCCATTGGCTGAGCTGGAGAAAAGCCCTCCTGTCGGCCGGAAGGCAGGTAGGGGAGGACAGGCTCCGACCGAGAGGCTGCTTCTTTTTGGCGATT
Source organism: Deltaproteobacteria bacterium (assembly GCA_021847425.1). GTDB lineage: Bacteria > Desulfobacterota > Desulfobulbia > Desulfobulbales > Desulfurivibrionaceae > Thiovibrio. The sequence continues at coordinate 19,442 of JAJZRF010000027.1, forward strand.
ACACCCTGAATGTTCTAAACAGCATGAGCGTGCAGGCCCTGGCCGGGCTGGGGCTCGCCAGCGTCCAGCTGGCCATTGAAACGGACCGGCAGAACCTGTTCGATGTTTTCGGTCATAAAAATGCACTGCCAATGGGCATGACCATTTATGGGCAGCCCCCGCTCTTCACCGCCCGGCTGGCTTCCCCGTTTTTTAAATACGATCAGCCCCTGGTCAGTCCCAAGGGCGAGGTGATCGTTCTCAAGCAGTGCTGGGGCCAGACCGTGGCCGTGGCTGACCAGCCTTTTTCCCTGTTCCCTTACAGCACCGAGCTTGCCGCCCGGGGGGTGGCCTTTGGCGTGGTTGATCTTTCCCGCATGCACCCGCGTCCGGACGAACTGACCGCCGCCTTCCGGCAGTCGGGCCAACCGGGGCGCGGGGGGCGCAGGCTCAGCACCTTCAACTATACGGGCACCCTGTTGTGAACCGGGCACGCTGGCGCTTGGCGACGGAGAACAGGCTTTGAGGTCCAGGCCACAGTCTGGACGTCTTGGGCAGCAGAGCACGGATTCGTCCTGAGGAGTACCGTGCGTGTATGGTGCAGCCGGACCGGCCGCATGATTTTCAGGCTCAGGAAAAACCTGATTTTGTGGAACAGCCCGAGAGCGCCCCGGAGGGTATGGAGCCTGAGCTGGAGGCAATCCGGAAGCTTGAGGCGGAGATGGTTTTTTTTACAGCGCTGCTGCCGCATTTCGGGCAGACAGTTTCAGTGGCGGCTTCCGTGGAGGTGACAATGGTCTCGAACAGAGCCTTGCATTCCTGGCAGCGGTATTCATAGATGGGCATGTCGTCCTCCTTGGCAATTGCCGATCATTTGCGCGCTTCCCCATATATTGATAGAATTTAAGATTTGTCTTAAATTTTGTCCAGGGGTAAATGTGTTATTGGGCGCCATGGGCTGCCGGTGCCTCGGTATTTTCGTCGCTGTCCAGGTGGATGGTGCTGATCAGCTCAGGCGGAATGCGGCTGCGCACCTTTTTCACGGTGGCAAGAATGGTGTGGGACGGATACTCTTCCCGGACCTCTTCGCTCTTGTCCTTGTACGAGGTGAGAACAAACTTTTTGTTTTTGATATCGAACTTGTGGGTCCAGTTGATTTCGATGGTTTCCGGATTCTCCTCGATCTGCACGGCCAGGTTTTCTCCGTCCTGCGCCACCTGGATGGCGTCCATGTCCGTGACCTCCAAAAGCCAGGCATCGCCGCCGGTGGTGGAGAAGAGAACAAAAACACCCAGAGCCCGGACCATTGCTTTTTTGGCGTGGGCGCTTTCCTGGATTTTTTCGACTTCAAGCTTTACCGAGGGGATGGCGGGCTGGGCCGGGCCGCTGCCGCGGGTGCCCAGGCAGCATTTTTTGAATTTTTTGCCGCTGCCGCAGAAACACGGATCATTTCTTCCTATCTTGGCCATATGGAGTCTCTCTTTGTGACTGTGTGGGTTCAGGGATTGTGTAAAGCTTTGCCACTATGCCATGCCCGGCGCGGTTTGTAAAGTCGTGGATGTATCCTCCCCGCCGGCCGGTTCGGGTGTTCTTAGTTTTTCGGGGCCGAGTCCATCCGGACCATCTTTTCCTGATCGCAGTAATACTGGACCAGCTGGGAGAAAACATCATCGCGGCCGGTGTAGATCTGGGTGTTGCTGTTCAGGATCTGCCTCAGGGCCTCTCCGTACTCGTCAACCCCGATGATGTTGTCGGAAATGAGGCTGTTGCCGCATTTGCCCGTCATGAGGGTGTCCATGTACCGGTTGACATTGGCCCAGTAAACCTGGTTGTTGCGGAAATGGGTATCCTCGCGTTTTGCCTTGTCGATGTTCTTGTCCATCATCTCCTGCATTTCCTGCTGGAAAAGGTAGTTGTAGATGCGGCCGGCAATCTTGACCGGCGCGTTGCCGGAGGTGCCCACGCTCTTGAAGCCGCCGGTATTGGTGGTTACGGAGATGAGCATGGTGATGGTCCGGTCCTTGTGGGCCTGCCGGTCGCGGTACGGGTTGAAGTGGCTGATGAACAGGGCGGACTTGTTCATGGGCGCGGTGCCGGTCTTGCCGGAAACCAGATTCTTGTGAAACTTGAATTCGGTTCCCATGGCGGCGGCCGTGCCGCGATTGCAGACCTCGTACAGGGCATTCATCTCCGCTTCCCGCTCCTTCTTGGAGTCGAAAAGCGGGATTTTTGCATACTTCGGATCCTGGTCCCGGTCGTATACCGTTTTGCCGTTTATCTGTATCCGGCGGACAAAAGAAGGATCGCGGTACTGGCCGTCGAGGAAGGCGTTGTAGATGCCAAGCCATTGCTGTAACGAAACCGCCGAGGCGCCGATGCCGAAAGGCCAGTATCTGGCATCTTCCTTGCTATAGTCGAGGCCGACCTGGTCAAACCCTAGGAGCATGGCGTTGCGGAGCAGGGGGTTGGTGTAGAGCCTGGCGAAAATCGTGTTGATGGAGATTACCTGCGCTTCCAGCAGGCTGTATTCGCGGCCCATGGGTCGATTGGCATCGTAGTGGTACCAGTTGCGGGGCATCCAGATCTGTTTGCCCGCAGTTGCTACGTATCTGTATTCAATGGGCTTGTCGGCAAAGCGGTCGCTCATCTTGACATTGTTGGCCACCATGGCGTAGTAGGCAATGACCGGCTTCATGGTGGAGGAGGGCGTGATCTTTGCCTTCGTGTTCATGATGTCGATGATCACGGCTTTACGGCTGTCGCTTTTGCCACCGCTGTCGGCGGGGGCTGTTTCGCTGGGGTCCGGCGCCTCGTCTTCGTCCTCGTCCGTTTCGTTGTTTTTGGTTTGCAAAAACTCTTTGCCGCCGACGTAGGCGACGATCTCGCCCTTCTGGTCGACGGCAATGAGGCCGACATTGATGTTGCGCTGCAGGTATGCGAGAAAGCTGTCGAAGTCGGTGTAGGGCGGGGTAAGGCCGCGGGAGGTGTAGCGCTCCTTGTCGCGCTGCCAGGTGGCCTGGTTGCTGGCCGAGAGGATATCTTTAAAGTAGCTGCTCTTCAGGAATTCGTTGATGATTTCCTTCATCTTTTCGACCAGGGACAGGTCCGTGCCGGTCTCGATGGAGACCGCGCCCTTTTCGTCAAGCAGGAGCTGGGTGCCGGAAACCTCACGGCCATTGATGGTGTAAGTCCGGGAAGAGACTTCCTTGATGACGTTCCAGGAGGTCCACTCTTCCTCTCCGTAGAGAGGGGAACGGAAATCGCGGAAGCCGATGCGGCGGATGGAGGCTTCATCGCTCAACAGCCAGCTCCGGTACTGGTCGTCCGGTATTTCATGGTGGTTGTGGAGGTAGGTGAGAGCGAGATTGATCTTGCTTATGGCGCTTTTGGCATGGCCCTGCAGGGACGGGGACAGATCCTTGAAGTTCTTGCCGTTGACGATTTCATAAAAGGCAACCTGGCGATTGTGGTTTGGGATGAAGGAGCCGATGGTCACCAGCTGCTGCATGTTGAGGGCAGCCAGATCTTTCTTGAAATAATTGGTGGCGGCGGCGGGAAAGCCATAGATGTTGGCGCCGACCGGCACGGTGTTGATGTAAAAGTTGAGGTTCTTTTCCTTGCCGAATTTGGCAACCATCATGTAGGCGATGATGATTTCCTCCAGCTTGTTGGCGATGGTTCTTTTGTCGTTGCCCAGGATTTTTTTGGCGTTCTGCATGACCAGGGTGCTTGCCCCGCGTTTATCGCCCTGGAGGGTGTCCTTCACCGCGCCGATCAGATTCAGCCAGCTGACGCCGGGGTGGATCAGAAAGAGGTTTTCATACCAGGCATTGCCGGGGTCGGGCAGGAAATAATGATCTTCGCAGGCAAGCAGAGCCTTCTGGGCAGCGACGGGAATCTGCTGGGTTACTTTGCGTTTCCCGTAGGACTTGATGATGGCGCCCCGGCTGTCCTTGATGTCGCAGGAGTGGGCATAGGTTTCCAGATCCTCCGGCAACCGCTCGATGGGGGCAGTGTCATAAATGGAGCGGGCGATGAGGATTTCAACGATATGCTGGGTCGGGCCGGGCAGGTAGTTGAGGATGAAAAGAGCCAGGGCCAGCAGGGCGCCCCATTTGAGAAAGCGCGGAATCCAGTAGGCTGACCAGAACAGGAAACGGTTGAAGGGGTTCTGCCAGGGATACACCTGGTTGCCGCGGTTGTCGTCGTCCCGCATTTCCAGGTACTGGCGGTACCGGCCGCTCAGGCTTTTGCTTTTTTTGATCTTGCGGATGATGGATTTTTCGTCCAGCCCCTTCTTGACATCCTTGTCCGAGAATATATGGCGGTAGGCCTTGTATTTGATGGCCTGTTCCCTGGGGTCGAAGATCTTCTTCTGCCCATGATCGTCGGTTTTGCCCTCCGGTTTGGGCGATTCTGGTTGTTTTGGTTTGTCCACGGAACGTTACGGCCTCGGATTATGCCACTGGGTGGTGTCCTGTCCCTTTGTGGCTGTCAATGCACACGGGGAAAACATGGACATAAAAAAACCTACGGTACCCGGCGCGGTCTCTTTGGGGGGAGGATTCTTCTTCGGAGCCGGCAAGACTCTGTCACGCCGCCAGGTAAGGTGGTATAATATACTCTATCTGAATATTTTTTACAGCACTGCTCTTGGTTCTGTTGAAATTTGTGAAGTATTTTTTCGTTCTGGTCGATGATTGTGGTAGCTGTTGCCGCAGGCCCGGCCTGGAGAGGCTTGGCAGGCCGGTGGTGTAACAGCATGCTTTTGTTTTACTAAGGGTGTTTGATGATTTTTTATTGCGATAAATGCAGGTATTCCGTGGAGGTTGAAGACCGGCATGCGGGCAAGACCGTGCCTTGTCCGAAATGCAGACACACCGTTGTCGTGGGGAAAAAAACGCCCCCTGCGGCAAACGACTCCGGCCGGGCTGTTTTCTTTTGCAACAAGTGTGGATTCCAGAAGGTGGTGGCGCTGGATTTTGTCGGCAGGCAGGAGCCTTGCCCCCGGTGCCATTCCCAAAAAACCCTTATCCGGGTTGCCGGCCAACCGGGAGGCGGACGGTCTCTCCTGGCCAGGTCAGGGCTGGCAGTCGCCGCTGTTGCTGTCTTTGCCCTGATGGGGGTGGGCGGGTATCTTTTCCTGAATAACGTGGGGAGATGGCTGCCCTGGCTCTCCTCGGCGCCGGCCGTCTCTTCCCAGGCAACCGGGTCTGGAGAAAAAGGCGCGGCTTCCGTGGGGACAGCCGCGACCGAAACTCCCCGGTTTGCAGGCAAGGATTTTCATGGGGCGAATCTTGCCGGCAAAAATCTGAAGGGACTGAATTTCCAGAATGCCAATTTTGCAGGAGCGAACCTGCGTGAGGCTGATCTGCGCGGGGTGAATTTCAGCCAGGCAAATTTACAGAATGCCGATCTCGGCGAGGCTGACCTCCGGGAGAGTATCCTGGCCGGTTGCAGACTTCAAAAAGCCGATTTGTCTCAGGCCAGGCTTGGAGGGGCAAACCTGACCGATGCCGATCTTTCCAAAAGCAATCTCCGGGGGGCGGATCTCCACCAGGCAATACTGGCGGGTGCTATCCTGCATGAAACGGATTGTACCCAAAGCGATGCGACTGGCGCGGATTTCTCCGGAGCGGCTTTCACGAAAACCAACCTCACTTCGGCAAACCTGAGTGAAGCAAAGCTGGGGGGGACCAATCTCACCGCCGCCTTTCTCCAGGGGGTGAACTTTTCCGGCGCCCTTCTCAATGGGGTGGATCTGCGCCGGACAAATCTGCGGGGGATTGCTTTGGCCAAGGCGAATTTGAGCCGGGCGAATCTCGACGGCGCGGATGTGCGCGGGGTGGACCTGGAAGGGGCGAATCTTTCCGAGGCGAGCCTGGACGGGACAAATCTGGGCGGAGCTCATTTGAATGATGCTGTCTTGAGTCGTGCCAACCTCAATGGCGCATCCCTCAGCGGCGCGACCGCTGAAGACGCCAACTTTCGGGGAGCCAATCTCACCAAGGCCATTCTGGCTGGGGGAGCGTTTTCCGGCGCGAACTTCCAGCAGGCGAATCTCACCGATGCCAACTGCGAGAAAGCCGTGATGGGGCATGTTGATCTGAGCGAGGCCAACCTCACCGGCGCCCGATTGTCCGGGGTTGATTTCGGTGTCCGCACCCTCATGGTCAAAACCAATCTTACCAATGCCGATCTGCGCAATGCAAAGTTGGACACCGTCGATCTCAATGGAGCGAATCTGAACAATGCCCGCCTGCAGGGAGCGGACCTCACCAGGGCAAGGCTGAGCCATGCCTATCTGAACAGGGCGGATCTGAGCAAGGCCGATTTGAGCAACGCCAATTTGAGCAATGCCGACCTGAAGGGGGCGAACCTGTCCGGGATCAATCTGACGACGGTCAAACATTTCGATCTCAAGAACCTTCGCGAGACAGTGCTGAGCGATGCAAGGCTGGTCAGTCTTGACCTGCGGAACGCCAATCTCATCGACGCCAATCTGAGCAATGCCGACCTTGCCAATGTTGATCTGACCAACGCCGATCTGACCAATGCCGTGCTCGCCGGGGCCAATCTTCGGGATGGCGACCTGCGGTGGGTAGACTTCACCGATGCCGATCTGTCCCACGCCACTCTGGTCAATGCCAACCTGAATGATGCCGATCTGAACAGGGCCAATCTGGAAGGCGCTGACTTGACCAAGGCCTCCTTGCAAAATGTGAAAAATATCAGACGGGCCATGAAAATCAACACGGCGAAAGGGTTCAAGCCTCCCGGCCCGGAGAGTAGTCTGGGCGCTGTGGTTGCCTCGCCTGTCAGAAAAGCCGCCACTACTGCCGTCCGCGGGACCGACGAATCGGCAGCGGTGACTACCCCGGCTCGTCCGGTGAAGATCTGGGCGCTGCAGGTCGAGTGCGCCGGCTTGGTGCAGCAGCCGTTTCACCAGGTTGCCGAACTGAGCGCCGCCTATGAAAATATCCGCGACATCGAATTGAAGATGAAAAAAATTCAGATGTTTGCCGGAGGGGCGAATAATATCACCGGCAAGGCCGGGGCCACCCTGGGCGCCCTTTATTCGGTGAATTTCCTGCCGGCGGACCAGACGCTGCCCCTGGTAATCCAATGGTACGGACCCGATGGCAAGCTGGTCCGCACCTCAACCCGGCAGGTCAGGTACATGCAGCGGCTGGTTGAGGCGCTCACCCTCACGGAAAAGATGCAGATGTATGGAACCTGGACCCTCCAGTTTTTTCACGAAAACCGGAAGATCGGAGAGCAGCATTTCGAGGTCAGAAAGGGCAAGCAGATGGAGGTGCGTCTTCCCAAGGCAGGTGCGGTCCTGTGACGCCCGGTTGCCTGCAAGACGACAGGCGCCGGCCTGAGGTTAATCCCCGTGGCTTTCAGGAAAGGTGGCTTGTTGTTTTTTTTCGCCGAGGGCCTGCTGGATGGTCTCGGCCATGGTGTTGATGGTAACCGGTTTCCAGAGGATTGCGCTGATTCCTTGGGCATGGGCCTGTTCTTTGTTGGTGGCCTCGCTATAGCCCGTGGCCAGTATAACCGGGAGATCGGGGCGGATGGCCAGGCATTGTTGTGCCAGTTCCAGACCGGTGAGCCCGGGCATCATCTGGTCGGTGAGCAGGAGATCAAAACCCTGGGGGTCTTTCCGGAAACAATCCAGCGCGTCCTGACTGTTAGTGAAGGCGGTTACGGTGTGCCCCAGTTTTTTGAGGATGTTTTCCCCTAGCCTGACAAGCATCTCCTCGTCGTCCACCAGCAGAATCCTGGCCGCAAAAAAAGTAGCCCCTGTTTCACCCCAACCGGTCAGGGCGGCGGAAAAGGCTGTCTCCACCTGGGGAAAATAGATGTCAAAGGTTGTTCCCTCGTTGATTGTACTTTTCACCGAGATCATGCCCCCGTGGTTTTCTACTATTCCATGCACGGTTGCCAGGCCAAGCCCTGTCCCTTCTCCCTGTTTTTTGGTGGTGAAGTAGGGGTCGAACACCCGCTCCAGGGTGACTTCATCCATGCCGTGTCCGGTATCCGAGACCGTCAGCTGCACATAGTTTCCAGGGGCGAGGCCAACTGGCGGCTCGGCCGTCTCCCCATCCACCACGGTGTTTTTCAGCCTGACGATCAGAATGCCGCCTTGCTTTTGCATGGCGTGATAGGCGTTGGTGCAGAGATTCATGATAACCTGGTGTATCTGGGTGACATCGGCGAGGATTGTGCCGCAATCGCCGGCTATATCCTGCCGGATGTCGATGGTGGAAGGGATGGTGCCGCGGAGCAGCTTGAGGGCCTCCTTGACCACGGAGTGGATCTGCAACGGCTGTTTCTTGAATTCCGTTTTCCGGCTGAAGGTGAGGATCTGCTTGATGAGTTCGCCTGCCCTGCGGCTGGCGCCAATGATTTCGGTGAGGTTCTGGGCAAGGTCGCTGCCGGGAGCGGCCTCGAATCGTGAAAGCTCGGCATAGCCGAGAATGGCGGTGAGGATGTTGTTGAAATCGTGGGCGATTCCACCTGCCAGGGTGCCGATGGCTTCCATCTTTTGTGCCTGGAGCAGCTGATCCGCCAGCTTTTTTTGATCGGTGATATCCCGGATCACCTCCACCGCGGCAATGATTTCCCCCTTTCCATCGCGGAAGGGGCTTACACCCAACACAAAGAACAGATTTTCCTGGTCAATGGTTTCATTCATTTCAAGCCAGTGAGAGGCGCCGTCTTCGATGCAGCTCAGCAGGCCGCAGTTGTCGCAGGGCTGCTCTCTTTTGTGATAGGCTTCGTAGCAGAATTTACCCGTGCAGTCGCCGTAACGTTCGGTGAGCACGGCATTCTGGAAGAGAATTCTGAAATTGCGGTCATGCACCGAAAGACCATCGCTTATAGCGGAGAAGACCGCTTCCAGCTTGCTTTTTTCCAAGGAAAGTCTTTCTTCGGCACGCTCCTGCTCAAGGATGGTCTGCTGGAGTCTGGCATTGGTCTGGGTCAGTTCCGAGGTGCGTTCTCCTACAAGTTTTTCCAGACTGTCGCGGTATTGTTCCAGTTCATTTTCAGCTGCTTTGCGGGCTGAAATGTCCCGCAGAATGGCCCCCAGGTAGGGGGTGCTGTTTTCCTGCTCTATGGCAAAACAGCTTATTTCCGCGGGCAGATGGCTACCGTCTTGCCTGACCAGAATGGTTTCCTGGGGAGCGACATTTTTTTCGGCCAGGATTCGGTTCCAGAGTCTGCTGAGTGCGGAACGGTATCTGGGGTGGATGATTTCGGTGATTGGCTTGCCCTGCAGCTCTTCCTGCTGGAGACCGAGGAGGCGGGTCAGGGCTGAGTTGACGAAGATGGTTTTTTTCAGGCCGTCGCTCAGGATGATCAGATCTCCGGTATTTTCCGCGATCATTTGGAAGCGGAGCTCGCTTTTCCAGAGAGCCATCTCTGTCTGGCGAAGTTGGGTGATATCGGGAAGAAAGGCGAGAATGGCCGGTCTGCCTTCCCAATCGATGAGTCCGGCGTTGATCTGCAGCCATTTTGCCTCTCCCTTGGAGTCCAGAACCCGGAACTGATAGATGCTCGGTACTTTTTTGCCCTGCAACCTGAGCATGGAGCGCTGTATGACTATTTCCCGATCTTCTGGATGGATAAAGGTGTGAAATGGCTGCAAGTGAAAGGCGGCGGCGGAATAGCCGATTATCTCAAGGGCTTGGCGGTTGAAATATTTGATCAGGCCGTCTTGGATAACCAGAATGGCCTCGCCTGCATCTTCCACCAGTCGATGGAAACGTGAATCTGGGTTGTGAGCAGGAACCTGTTCCCGGGAAGCAATAACGTGGCGGACGTGGCCATCCGCAGCGCAGACCGGGGTGAAAAGGGTCCGCAGGCGCAGGGTATGCTCCGGCATGGCTGGCGAGGGCAGGGGGTAGCTCCGGTCCGGGGCAGTACAGGCTTTCTTTTCGGCAATCGCTTGGGAAAAGGCGGCGCGGTCATCGGGGTGCATCGCCAAGAGGCAATGGCCCTTTCCTCCGTCCTCCGAAAAGGTTGGCAGATTCCTGGCCGCGGCATTGGCCAGGAGCAAGGATCCGTCCGGGAGGTAGATTTCCGTGGGGGTCGGGAGGGACTGTAGAATTGCGTGCAGGCCGGCGCATTCCTTTTCAGGCTTGCTGGGAGTATGACCGCACTGCAGGCAGGTTGGGGGGGCCATCCGTTCTTGTCACTGCCGCACTGTGGCGGTGCCTGTGGTTGTCGTTTCTGGGACACGGAGAAAAGATCACTGCATGTATTGTATATGAATTAAGGAGCATTGCCGAATATTTTTTGTGGCAAATATTTTTTTCGGAAACATGGGTGTCGGTGGCCAGGCAAGTGCAAAAAAGGGCACGGCCAATCGGCCGCGCCCCCAAGATTTTTGTTTCTCCGAGCGCTAGATTTCTTCGGAAAGCGCCATGACCATGGCGCCCTTGGCCGTGGTGTTGAGAGGATCCTCGGCAATCCTGACCTCGGAGATGTCGATGGGCAGGTTGAACTCCTTCAGCGCCTTCTCGAAATGCTCCTTGAAGCCGCTCGGCAGGGCGGTGCCGCCTGCCAGCACGATGGGGATGGGCTTGGCGATCTTCGGAATCTTGTCGGAAGAGTGCAGCACGTCCTGCAGGCTGTGCAGCAGGGTGTGGATCAGGTCGTCGTAATAGATCTGCAGGGCGGTTTCAACCCGGTTCTTCGGGGGCTTTGCCAGCCGGAAGGTGCTTTCCTTGATGGTTTTGACCTTGGTGGCCGGTTCGCCCACCGAGATTCCGACCATCTGGTCGATGTAGTCGCCGCCTTTCTGGATGCTGTAGGTGATGACCGGCACGGAGAGATAGGCCAGGCAGATGTTGCACATGCCGCCGCCCATGCTGATGCCGATGCCGGTGAAGTTGTCTTCCGCCAGCTCGGCCATGACCGTGGCCAGCCCCTCGTTGATGGAGATGGGGTTGTAGCCCAGGGTGGCCAGGTACATCTTGATGATGGACTCGTGGTAAACCACGGACTGGCCGCTGTCGACCGGGGTGCCCGGCATGCTGAAGCAGATGACCTCGCCCGGATTCTTGGGCCGCTTGATCAGGGTGCCGATGATGGCCTGGAGCACGTTGATCCCCTCGTCCTCGCGGGCGGAGAGCAGACCTTTCTCCATGGTGCGCCGGGTGTTGGTGTTGAACATGTTGGCGAAGTTCTCGGCCGAATAGCCGAGGATGTAAAACATGTCGGCCTTCTCAAAAAAAGTCACCTCGTTGTCCACCAGAATCTTCTTGGTGAATTTTGAGTAGGGGATGGTGAAAAATGCATTGAGCTGTTTGATGGTGTGGATGTTCTTGCCCTTGTTCTGGGCCATGACGATATGGCTCGTGCCGATGTCGAGGCCCACCGGACCCTTGGGGCGTTCGGCATCCTCGCCTGTCTCCTTTTCGCGGGAGACAACGGTTTTCTGTGATGCTTCAATGGCCGTGTTAATATTACTCATCTCTTCCGTCATCCTTTTCCTCCTTGTCCTCTCTTCCTCGCCTGATAGCGGATTTTGCCGCATAAGCCTGTCAGTTTGTTGCCGATGTTCGCTTGTTTTGTGTGTCTTGTCGAGTTCTTTCCTGCGTTTTCGGCAGAAAATTTGTATTATCGCTGCAATGCCAAGTCAAGATGCTGTATCTCTTTCCATGACTGGAGAGTATTGTACTTTCGGAATTTTAAAAATTCTACATTATTTTCGGACTGTTCAGCATTCTTCTTGAAGAAAAGAAAAAATATTCTTTCGGCGGTGCCGTATGCGCCGCCCGGAATTACACCAAGCCATTGTCCCGCCGGACCTGCCGGCGCTGTCAACGGCGAAGGAACAGAGCCCAAGTGACACGGGAAAATGAAGCGGACATGCACTACCCGGCCGAGTTGCCCATCACGGCGCACCGGCAAGAGATTGTGGCGGCGATCCGCACCAGCCAGGTGGTGATCATTGCCGGGGAGACCGGTTCCGGCAAAACCACCCAGCTGCCCAAGATGTGCCTTGAAGCCGGGCGCGGCGGGCGGAGGCGGATCGGCTGCACCCAGCCCCGGCGGATAGCGGCCATTGCCGTGGCCGAACGGGTTGCCGAAGAGCTTGGGCCCCAGGCGGCCATCGTCGGCTACAAGATCCGGTTCAAGGATCAGACCGGCCGGAATACCCGGCTCAAGTTCATGACCGACGGCATCCTGCTTGCCGAGGCGCACCACGACCGGAATCTTTCCGCCTACGATACGATCATCATCGACGAGGCCCACGAGCGGAGCCTCAATATCGATTTTCTCCTCGGCCTGCTCAAACAGCTCCTGGTCCGCCGCCCGGATCTCACGCTCCTGATCACCTCGGCCACCATTGATACGGCCCGTTTTGCCAAGCATTTCTCCAATGCCCCGGTGATCGAGGTGTCGGGCCGCTCCTATCCGGTGGAGGTCCGCTACCAGCCCCTGGACCCGGCCAAGGAGGAGGAGGGGGAACAGAGCTATGTGGATCAGGCGGTGGAGGCAGTCCATGCCCTATGCCGGGATGAGGGCCCCGGCGATATTCTGGTCTTCATGCCTGCCGAGCGGGATATCCTGGAAACCGTGGAATCGTTACACGCCAGGCTGGGCAATGGGCGGGACCTAAGCGCGTCCGTGGTGCTACCGCTGTTTGGCCGGTTGTCGCCCGGCGACCAGAAAAAGATTTTTCAGCCGGTAAAAGGGAGGAAGATCGTGGTCGCCACCAATGTGGCCGAAACCTCCATCACCGTGCCCGGCATCCGCTTTGTGGTCGATACCGGCCTGGCCCGGTTGGCTAGCTACAATGTCCGGGCCCGGACCAGCAAGCTGCCCATTGTCCCGGTTTCCCGGGCGAGCTGCGACCAGCGCAAGGGCCGTTGCGGCAGGGTGGGGCCCGGGGTCTGCATCCGCCTCTATTCCGAGGAGGATTACCTCAACCGGCCCGAATACACGCCGCCCGAGATCCTGCGGACCAATCTGGCCGAGGTTATCCTGCGGATGACCAGCCTGAGATTGGGCGATCCGGCCAAATTTCCCTTTCTCGATCCGCCTTCGGGCCGGGCCATCCAGGACGGCTATGGACTGCTCGCCGAGCTGGGCGCCCTGGACAGGCAGCGCCGCCTCACCGCGCACGGCAGGCTCATGGCCCGGCTGCCCCTGGATCCGAGAATCTCCCGGATGATCATCGAGGCCCGGGACCAGAACGCCCTTCGGGAAGTGACCATCATTGCCGCGGGCTTGAGCATCCAGGACCCCAGGGTCCGGCCAGCTGGGAAAGAGGCGGCGGCGGACGCGGCCCATGCCCGCTTCAGCAAGACGCCCTCGGATTTTCTCTTTTTTCTCGCCCTCTGGGATGCATACCACGCAACCTTTGACAAGCTGCAAAGCCTTTCTCGGATGCGCAAGTTCTGCGTCAGCCATTATCTTTCCTTTCTGCGGATGCGGGAGTGGCGCGATATTCATGAGCAGATCTCCCAGGTGCTTGGTGAGGAGCCCGGCTTTGCCATGAACACCCAGCCCGCAACGCCGGAGGCCATCCATCGGGCGATCCTGAGCGGCAACCTCAGGAACATCGCGGTGAAAAAGGAGAAGAACCTCTACCAGACCGGGGGAGGCAGGGAGGTCATGATCTTTCCCGGTTCAACGCAGTACGGCAAGACCGGCGACTGGCTCATGGCCGCCGAGCTGGTGGAGACCTCACGCCTCTATGCCCGGACCGTTGCCGGCATCGAGCCGGAGTGGATCGAGCCCCTGGCCGGCGAGCTCTGCCGTGCCTCCTACTCGGAACCGCACTGGGAAAAGGGGCGGGGCCAGGTGGTTGCCTTTGCCAAGGTCAGCCTTTTCGGGCTGGTCATCGTGCCGAGGCGCAAGGTCAATTACGGCCCGATCAAGCCGGAGGAGGCGCGGCAGATCTTTATCCAGTCCGCCCTGATCGAAGGGGAACTGAAGGGGGAGTACCCCTTCCTTGCCGCGAACACCGCGCTGGTCGCAGAGCTGCAGGACATGGAAGACCGGCTGCGGTTGCGCACCATCATGGTGGATGACCAGGCCCTCTTTGATTTTTACGAGGAACGGCTCGGCCCGGAGGTGCGCGATCAGCGCAGCCTGAACCAGTGGCTGAAAGATCCGCAAGCCCGGGCGCGGCTGGTGATGACCGCCGATGATATCCGGAGGCAATTGCCCGAGGCGGCGGTCCTGGAGCAGTTTCCCCTTTTCCTTGTCGCGGGCGAGTGTGAGCTGGCCCTGTCATACCGCTTTGCCCCCGGGGAGGAGGACGATGGGGTCACAGCCCGGATTCCCCTCTCTTTGGCAACCCATCTGCGGCCTGAGCTTTTCGAATGGCTGGTGCCGGGCATGCTTGCCGAGAAGGTGACTTTCCTGCTCAAGGGGCTGCCCAAGGGTCTGCGCAGGCAGCTGGTGCCCATTCCCCAGACCGCGGCGGAGATTGTCCGGGATCTGCCCTTTGGCCGCGGTTCCCTGTACCGGGCCCTGGAACAGGTGATCGCCGATTCCTTCAAACTCCGGATTGGTGGGCGGGACTGGCCCCTGGCCGACCTGCCGCCCCACCTCAGGTTTCGCTTTTCCCTGCTGGACGGGCAGGGCAAGGAGGTCAGCGTGACCAGGGATTTCAACGCCTTGCAAGGCGAGGCAACGGGCCAGGCTGGGGCTTTCAGCCCAGGGCAAATGGCCGGGCTGAAGAAGCGCTGGGAGCAAAGAAACCTCACTCCGGCCCAATTCGAACAGCCGCCTGCCACCCTGCCGGTGCCCGGTGCTAATGGAACCTTGCAGGGCTATGTTTATCCCGGTCTCTGTTTTGATGAGCAAGAGGGCGTGGGCCAGCATCTTTTTATGGAAGAGAGCGAGGCGCGGCAGAGCACCAGACAGACCCTGTTGCGGCTGTATTGCAATGAGTTTACCCTGCAGGTCAAGGCGATGCGCAAGGACCTGGCCATCCCCCGCGCCCACTGGGCGCTGTACGAGGGGCTTGCCACCCACGAGCAGATCAACGAAGAGCTGTGGCATTTTATTCTCTATTCGGTCTTTGCCATCCGCGACGGCCTGGTGCCCTCTGCCGGGCAGTTTGCAGCCAAGGTCGAGGAGGTGCGGAAACAGGGGCTTTCCCCGCTGTGCCGGGAGATCTTCAGCGAGGTCGAGCGGGTCTTGCAGGAGCGGCGGACAACCCTGGACGCCATTGCCAAATTTTCCGCCCTGCCGGGCAAGCCGGGCGGGGCCGGGCAAGGAGAGCGGTTTGCCGAGTACCGCAGGCAGGTGTCCATTATTGTGCCGACTGATTTTCTGCAATGGGTCGCCAGACCGCGTCTGCCTGCGATGTGCCGGTATCTCAAGGCGTTGCGCATCCGGGTGGAACGGGCCCAGGTTTCACCGGCCAAGGATGCGCTCAAGGCGCGGCAGGTTGCCACCCATGAGGAGCGTCATGCCCTGGCCACGGGCGGGGAAAACCTCTCTGCCGAGCTTGCCGAACACCTGCGGGAATACCGGGAGATGATCGAGGAGTACAAGGTCTCGCTCTTTGCCCAGGAGTTGGGGACAGCCTATCCTGTCTCGGAAAAGCGGTTGGATAAAAAGTGGCGTGAAATTGAGTCCCATCAGTACTGAGTACTCTGTATTTTTTCTGTTTTATTGCTTTTTGATGTAAAAAAGTTCGGAATTCTGATAGGTTATTGCCTCCTGCGGGTGTATCTATTGTTGAAATCTGTCGCGGGTTCTGGTTGTTATGGGGAAATCCGGAGTGTTCATGCCAGACTTGGAAATCCAGGAATTATTCAATGCCGTGCAGACAGGGCTTTTGCTCTGCGACCACGACTGCCGGTTTGTCTTTGCCAATACCGTTGCCCTGGATTTTTTCAGCAGGGCAGGGCTGGAGATGAGCGACCAACCCTGTCACAAGGCTTTGTTCGGCAGTGACGCACGATGCGAGGGGTGCCTGGCCGGCGGAGAAAATCAGGCGGCCGGCATGCGCCATGCCTTGACCATCAAGGGGCAGGGCGGAGACATCTATCTGAAGGTTTTCTGTCAGGGCTGGCGGAAACAGTACCTGCTCACCATCCACGAAGTAACCCAGGAGATTAGCTTGCTCCGGCGTAGCGATCTTGACCGGAAGGAGTTGCAGGCCAAGAATATGCTCCTTGAGCGCCGCCGTCGCCTGAACCAGGAAGAGCAGGAGTTTTTGTCCCAGCTCATGGACAATCTCCCGGACGCCCTGATTGCGGTGGACGATAATTTTCTGGTGCAGCGGCAGAACAAGGCTGTTCTGGATATGTTCCCCAGCCAAAGCATAAGCCATTGCTATACCCTCTTCGGCAACAGTGCCCCATGTCCTGATTGCCCTGCCCAACGCGGGTTCAGCGAGGCCAATGGCCAGAAGAAAAGCCATGAAACCGGGGGGCGGGTCTATACGGAAATTTTTTCCGTCGCTCCCAACGGCAAAGGGGGGCTGCTCCTGTTTCGGGATAATACGCGGCAGGTCGATCTTATTGGCCAGATCCGCGGGCAACGTGAAGAGATTGCAAGTAAAAACAAGGTGCTGTCGCTTCTTGTCGATTTCGGCATCTACCTGCAGAAGGGAACCGGCATCAAGGATGTGGCCGGGTATTTCCTCGACGCGATTTTACCGGATCTCCATGCCGGGGCGGCCGGTCTCATAATCAATGACATCCGGGCGGGCAACATCTGGCTTTCCCATCAGAGCGGGATGACGACCGAGGAGTGGAAGACCGTGACCAAGGCTTGCATGTCGCGGGATTTGCAGCGATTCAAGTCCGACGGCCTTCTTGTCGATACGGTTCTTCCCTGGCGGAAAAGCAGTCAGATCCCTTTGGTGGGAGCCCAGGGTCAGCGGGTGGGGCTGGTGCTGCTGGAAGGCAGTCTTGAACCGGAAGCGCTGGAGGTCCTTCGCCTGGTCACGGAACCGATGGGCGCTTATTTTCAAAATCAGCTCCTGTTGCGCCAGCTTGAGGAAAAGGCAAACAGGGATGCCCTGACCGGACTTTTCAACCGCGGTTATCTGACCCAGGCCCTGGAGGAGGAACAGGAAAAACTTCGTGGATACGGAATCCATTATGCCTTGGTGCTGGGAGACATCAATCAGCTCAAGAAGATCAATGACCAGTATGGGCATGAAACCGGCGACCGGCTGATTGTCACCGTTGCCGAGGCCTTAAAGAGTACCCTGCGTAATACCGATATTGCGGCACGGACCGGGGGCGACGAATTCATTGTCCTGCTTACCAACAGCACGGAGGATGATGCGAGTTGTTTTATCGAACGCTTGCAGGAGCAGGTTTTTTCCGGCCTCAATATTCGCTTGCCGGACGGCACGGAGTTCCCGGTCACGGTCAGCCTGGGCAAAGCCGGCACGGACAGGCATCCTCCCGAGGTACTGGCCAAGGAGGCGGACAGGCAGATGTATGCCGCAAAAGAGCGGTTTTACGCTACGGCGCCGCGCTACCGCTAATCTGGAGACATGCTGGTATTTGGCTGAAAATACGGATATTTTTTTGTGTCTGGCAGTTCATAGAGGTTGCTTTCTCCATGCTCTTTCTGTAGAGTTTCTCAGTGTAACAGTTGACTCCTCTGCGGACCCGGTTGAATTCTAATATTTTTTACCAAAGAAGCAGTGAACAGCATGAAAAAAACAAACAATTCACACTTTGAAAAAAGTATAGCCTCCCTGGTGGAGATTACTGATTCTTTCCTGCGGGGAGACTACAAGGGCGATGTGCCCGAGGTTGATGCCGAGGGGTTGCTTTCCTTGCTGGCCAAGAAGATCAACGCCATGCTGGTCAACATGAAGACCGTGCAGGTGCCCTTGGCCAATGCCGGAGAGCAGGCGCCCTTTGTGGTGAGCCACGCCCAGGATGTGGTGCAGCTCATGGAGCAGTCCACCGGGGCTGTTCTTGATAAGTCCGACAAGATTATCATGCATGTCGAGGAGCTTGAGAACATGCTTCGTCAGGCAGGCGGGAACAGCGCCCAGGCCAGGGCGGCCATTGTCGAGATGAAAGCCGCTCTGTACGATATCATTGCTTCCCAGTCCTATCAGGATGTTGCCCGGCAGAAGATGGAGAAAATCATTGTTGATCTTAACCAGATCCGTGACTGGCTCATTGAGGTTCTGGTGATTCTCAATATCAAGAAGGATGGTTCCCTGGAAAACCTGGAAAAAAAGAAGGAATTGCTGCGCGAGGTCCATGCCCCCAGCGCTCCTTCTTCCCTCAAGCAGGATCTGGTCGACGACCTGTTGTCCGAGTTCGGGTTCTGAATCCTAGAGCTTGTCCGTAAAGAGATCTTTGCCGCTCGCAGCCAGCTTTTGGCCGTCTTGCCCCCCTCACCCGCCTACCTCCGTATCCCCTTTTTTTCGCCAAACTGCAGTTCCGCGTCCGAGGCCCGGACATAGACAGGCACAGCCGTGGCCGGGTCCAGAAATGAACCCTGCCGGAAAAGACGCCAGGCTGCGGAACCAATGCTCGCTGCCCTGGCAAAACAGATCTCCGGGGGAGCAAGGCAGGCGAGTTCCCCCAAGCGTTCCTTGAGCATCCGGCCATAGAGGGGCAGGCCGTCGCCCACCAGCAGGGTGGGGGTGGTAATGAATTCCGGCAAGCGTTCCGGCTTGATTACCATGGCCTCGGTGACTTTTTCCGGGATACCTTCCCGGTTGCAACGGTACAGGGCGGTGTAGATCTCTTTTTTCCGGGCATCAACCACCGGGCAGATGGGCAGGGAGGAAAAGGGAAACTGGCTGGCAAGCCCGGTGAGGGTTTCCACCCCGATGAGTGGTTTTTCTGCGGCCAGGCATAACCCCTTGGCTGTACTCAGGGCGATGCGCAGGCCTGTAAAGCTTCCGGGGCCAAGGCCGACGGCAATGGCCCCGATCTGGGGCCAGCCCAGCTGGCACTGGGCAAGGATCCAGTGTATCCCGGCCAGCAGGCTGCGTGAATGACTGGTGGTTGCTTTTGCGCGTCCAGGCCCCGGCGGCGGCATGAGTCCATCCATGGAGATTGCCGTGTTGAGGGAATACTCGGCCAGGCAGCGGTCTTCCGCAACCAAGGCCAGGCTGCCGCAGGTGGTGGCGGTTTCCAGGGCGAGAATGACGGGCGCGGATGCGGAAGGGGGGGGCATTGCCTGCCTCAACCCCCATTGCCGAGAAAACGAAAATCGTTGTAGAAGACAAAGAGCATTAGGGAAACAAGCAGGATCAAGCCGACCATTTGAAGGCGTTCCCGGGTTTCCACGCTCAACGGCTTGCGGCGGATGGCCTCAACAACGAAAAAGACAAGATGACCGCCATCCAGAATGGGAATGGGGAAAAGATTCAGCACCCCAAGGCTGACGCTGAGAAGACCGGTAAAATGCAGCAGGTTGACCCAGCCGGCCGCCATCTGTTGTCCGGCCATTTGGGCTATGCGGATGGGGCCGCCCAGTTCGCTGGCCGGGACCACCTTCTGGATGATCTTGATAATGCCCAGAAGGGTTATCTTGATCAGGGTCCAGGTATGCAGCGCTCCGGTCTGCAGCGCCTCGCCCGGGGAGATATGGATCAGCTCGTCGGCGACCCGTATGCCGAGCATGTAGCGGGTGTCGATCACCTCGCCGAAGATGTTTTTGTCCTGTTCCATTTTCGGCTGCCCGGTAATGGTCAGGGTCTGGTCGCCCCGCCGGACTACGAGGGTCACGGGGTTTCCTCCGCTGAGCTTGATGAGGCGCGCGACCTCGGTCCATTCCTTGACCGGGGCGTTGTTGATGCTCAGAATAAGATCGTTTGCGGCGAGGCCGGCCTTGTCCGCCGGAGAGCCAACGGTTACGGCGCCGATTCTGGACTCATTGACCGGCAGGAAAATGCCCATGACCGCAAAGATGAACGAAAAGAGCAGAACCGCAAAAATGAGATTGAAGAGCGGGCCGGCGAAGACCACCAGGAAACGCTGCCAGATGGCCTTGTGCGAAAAGGAAAAACGCTCCTGGCCGCTGGCCACCTCATCGGTGAGGCTTTCGCCGTACATCTTTACGTAGCCGCCAAGGGGGAAGGCGCTTACCAGGTATTCGGTATCGCCTATCGTCCACCCAAACACCTTGGGCCCGAACCCCAGGGAAAATTTGAGAACCCGGATGCCGAACAGCTTGGCGCAGAGAAAATGGCCGAATTCGTGGATGAAGATAAGAGGGCCAAGGACGAGGATGAAGGCAAAAATAGAGTTCATAGGGTTTTTCGGCTTTAGGAAGTTAAGGTTGTGTGCCCCGGCGGCAGCGCGGGACTGAGAACGTCTTTGCCAAGGCGCTGTTGAGTTTGCATGCGCAGGGCTTCGATAATGGAGGCTGCCTGCATCCGGGCGGCCAGGTCGGCGTCAAGTATTGCGGTCAGGGTGGCCGCCTCTTCCCTGGGCAGACGGCTCACCGTTTCCGCAACCACCAGGGCGATTTCCGGAAAACGGATGGTGCCAGCGAGAAAGGCCTCAACCGCCACTTCGTTGGCGGCGTTGAGCACGGCGGGGAGGCTCCCTCCCCGTTTGCATACCTGATAGGCGAGTTTCAGGGCGGGGAATTTCTCAAAATCCGGCCGGGAAAAACTCAAATCCGATGCCAATGCCAGGTTCAGACGCGGCATATTCATCCGCAACCGTTCCGGGTAGGACAGGGCATAGGCAATGGGGATGCGCATGTCCGGAACCCCCAGCTGGGCGATCACCGAGCCGTCAACGTATTCCACCATGGAATGGACAATGCTCTGCGGGTGGATGAGAACCTCGATATCCTCGACCCCGATATCAAAAAGCCAGCGGGCCTCAATGACCTCCAGCCCTTTGTTCATCAGGGTGGCGGAGTCGATGGAGATCTTTTTACCCATCTCCCAGTTGGGGTGATTCAAAGCCTGTTCAGGGGTGACGGCCCAGAGATCGCGTTCGGCCAGATTGCGGAACGGCCCGCCGGAAGCGGTGAGGATGAGCTTGCTGACATCCGCTTTTTTCCCGGCTTCCAGCGCCTGGGCAATGGCGCTGTGTTCGCTGTCAATGGGCAGCAGGGTAACTTTGCTCCGTTTTACCGCAGCCATGACCAGGTGGCCGGCCA
>JAJZRF010000028.1:0-19092 GCA_021847425.1 Deltaproteobacteria bacterium
GGCCGTGATCACCGGCGACACCACCCAGATCGATCTGCCGGACCGCAGACAGTCCGGCCTCATCGAAGCCGCCAGGATTCTCAAGGATATCAAGGGGATCGCCTTTAATCATTTTTCCGAAGTGGACATGGTCCGCCACCGGCTGGTGCAGGAAATCATCCTCGCCTACGCCGCCAAGGAAACCCTCCCCCTGCCGCGCCGGACAACCGCCAGAAAACACTGAGGCCAGCATGCCCGTACTCATCACCAGCCAGACGGCCACGCCCCCCTCCTCCATCAGCCTGCAACAGCTCCGGCAGCGGGCGGAGAGGCTGCTCTCCCTCTGTGGCCGCGAGCAGAGCGAACTGAGCATCCTGCTGGTTGACGATCCCGGTATGGCGCAGCTCAACGAGCAGTATCGCAACAAGGCGGGGCCGACCAATGTCCTGGCCTTTGCCATGCAGGAGGGGGGTGGGGACTATCTGCCCCCGGAGCTTCTCGGCGATGTGATCATCTCCCTGGACACCGCGGGCCGTGAAGCCACGACCGACAGGGTGACCCTGCACCAGCGGGTGACGATCCTGCTGATCCACGGTCTGCTGCACCTGCTGGGCTTTGACCACGAACGCTCCCACGGTGAGGCGCGGGCCATGGCGGAGCGGGAAAAACAGCTTTTGAACCAATTGTTACTCGCAGAAAGGAGAGGGAAAATGGTCACTCTTGCCATCAATGTCGATCATGTCGCCACCCTGCGTCAGGCCCGGGGCATTGCCGAGCCGGACCCGGTTCTGGCCGCGGGCATCTGCGAACTGGCCGGCGCCCGGGGAATTGTCGTCCATCTCCGGGAAGACCGCCGGCACATCCAGGACCGGGACGTGCGGCTGCTCCGGCAGACCGTGAAGACCAAGCTCAATCTGGAGATGGGGGCTGCCGAGGAGATCATCGACATCGCCCTGGAGATCAAGCCGGACATGATCACCCTGGTCCCGGAAAAACGCAAGGAACTCACCACCGAAGGCGGGCTCAACGTAGCCGGGCAGAAAAAGAGGCTACAGGAGGTCATCGGACGGATGGGCAAGGGGGGGATTCCGGTGAGCCTGTTCATCGACCCGGACCCCAGGCAGATCAACGCTGCCCACGAGATCGGGGCGACCTTTGTCGAGATTCATACCGGCCGCTACTGCGACGCCGCAACGGAACAGATGCGGGACCAGGAATTCAGACTCATCGCCACGGCGGCGGAAGAGGCCTATGAACTGGGGCTCAGGGTCAATGCCGGACACGGCCTCAACTACCTCAACACCCGGCGGGTGGCAGCCTTAGGCACCATCGAGGAGTTGAGCATCGGCCACGCGGTCATGGCCCGGGCTATTCTGGTGGGGCTTGATCAGGCAGTGCGGGAGATGCTGGCTCTTCTGCCTGCGGGGTAAATGAATATCAGACAGGCATGGCGTCCCGCTCATTGCGGTTCATCTTCCGCACCAGAATCTGGTGGCTTACCTTGTCAAAATACACAACCGACTGCTCCTCCTCAAGGGTGATGGTCCGGGCCAAACTGCCTATCTTCACCACCACCCCAGGGAAGAGGCGGCCATAGACATACACCTGCTCGTCCACCATCTGCTCCAGCTCCAACTCCAGAGCCTGGTTTTCTTCGGTCAGAAGGTTGACCTTGTCCATGGCCTTGGGCATGAAACCCTTGCACTTGCCCAACAGGATGCTTTTGTCCTCGGGAAATTTCCCGGCCAGCTCCTTCTTGATCTTCTCAAGGGCGCTGATGTTCTTGATGACCTCGTTCAGCCTGTCCGACCACAGGACCAGATCCTCGTCAATTTTCTGTTTCTTCATTTGCAGGGAAGGAACAAGCCCGACACAGACCTCGGTGACCACCTCGGCTTCACACCCCAGCTCCTTGACATGCACGGAACCAGCGGCAACAATCCTGCCGCCGATGATCGTGCCGTTCCCCTGGGTGGCGACCACATCCTTGCCGACACTGGCGTGCGCCTGCAGGAGCACATCATTGACCCGGAGATAGCCCGCCGTTTCAAGCTTGGGGCCATTCTCCACGAAATCAACGGTGATGTCGCCCTTGGCCCGGAGTTTTGCTTCCTCGCCGACAACCCCGCCAATAACAGTCAGGGCGCCGCCAGCCATGACCGCGGAATTGTTGACCCCCTGCCCGATCCAGATATCACCCCGGCATTTAACGCTGAACCCGGGAAGAACCTCGCCGCTGATCACAAGTTTTGCGCCGCCAAAGACGATGTTCCCTTCCTTCATATCCACATCGCCGGTGATGGAATGTTCGCCAAAGACCGAGGGCTTGCCCTCGGACATGACGAACTTGCCGTCAAGGGCGGCAAAGATTTTCATCTCGTCGGGCGAAAGAGTGACCCCTTTGCCATACTTGAGCTTGCTGTCCTTTCCCGGCTTGGCCGGGATGCCGACCCCGAAGACATCCTGGCCGGCTTTGCCCAGATTGGGCGCGATTTTTTCCAAGAGCAGCCTGTCCTTGGCGACATTGACGATGCTGCCGAGCTCACGGTAATCCACCTGATCCTTATCCGGGTCCGTTCGCTGCGGGCCGGGGATGACGGGCTTGACATGCATTTTCACCCTGGCATTCTCGCCGGGGACCGGAGGAGTTCCCTTGGCCACGACAACAGCGCCGCCTCCCGCCGGTTCCGGGGTTGACAACACCCCGCCGACAATCCCGTTCTCGGCAAGTTCCTTCTGGAGGAGATCGTTATCCAGCGGTACCCCAGCCCTGGCGTCCTTTGGGGTAACAACGGCCTGAAGGCGGTCCTTGGTGACCCTGAGAATAAAAGCGCCATTCTGGATCTCTACCCCGCCTTTGAAAAGTTTTTCACTTGCCATCGAGTGTGTCACCCACGGAAAATAAAAAAATGGTGGTAAAGCCCCTTTACCTTCCCCTATCGGCCAGTAAGGAAAAAACTTCAGTCCCGGCCATGTTGCCGACGGTTACACTATATCACAACGCCCTTTATCACAGCTGCTTTTCCAGCGCCGTAATATGCTCATGCTCGCCAAGCACTACCAGGATATCCCTGGGCAGGATGAGGGTTTGCGGCTTGGGGTTGAACTGCATCTCCCCCTGTTCCCTCTTGATGGCCACGACAATGAGGTCATACTCCTTGCGAATTCCGGAATCCATCAGCCTCTTGCCGGCAAGGGCTGAATGCGCGGAAACCCGCAGCTCTTCAAGACGCAAACCCAGCTCCCCGCCATGCACGGTGAGATCGAGAAAATCCACCACCGTCGGCCGCACGACAAGCTGGGCCATGCGGTGAGCCCCGATAAAATACGGCGAAATCACCTTGTCGGCGCCGGCCCGCAGCAGCTTGGTCTCCGAGCCTTCCGCCCCGCTGGAACGGGCCATGATGAAAAGATCGGCCTTGAGCCCCCTGGCCGAAAGAATGATATAGACATTTTCCGCGTCGGAGGAGACCACGGCGATCAGCCCTTTGGCCTGCTTGATCCCGGCCTTAAGCAGCATCTCGTCGCTGGAGGCGCTGCCGAGCAGGGCCAGGTAACCGAGTTCGTCGATCTTCTGCACCTCCTGTGGGTCGCTTTCCACGATGACAAAGGGGAGTTTGCTTTCCTTGAAATTCTTGCAGATCACCTTGCCGATCCGGCCAAAACCGCAGACAATGTAGTGGTTTTTCAAGGCCGCCACCCGCTTTTCCATGTTGTTCCTCCCCATGATTTTCCGCAAGCCCCCCTCAACCATGGACTCCGTGACTTCGCCCACCAGATAGAGGACAAACCCGACCCCGACCAGGATAAGGCAGATGGTGAAATACTTCCCCGCCGGACTCAGGGGGATGACCTCCCCATAGCCCACCGTGGTGATGGTGATCACCGACATGAACAGGCTGTCGAGGAAGGAGCCGTTTTCGATCAACATGTATCCGGACGTGCCGATGCACAGAATCACGACCAACATGAAAAAGCCGAAAAAAATTTTTTGCATGCGCCCCTCGAAGATTCCCAGCCCTTGCCTGCCCTGAATTCAGGAGCCGTCAGGCAATGACCTCTACCCGCACATGATACTCCTCTAATTATATTATGCTGCATTTTTTCAATGGTATCAACGGGTAAGAAATTGCACGGGTAAGAAATTGCAACCGGGTCAGGTACCGTTTTTTTCCTTCACACCCCTGCGCGTCTTTCCGTTTTCCCAATCAAGTTTCCCCGCAAAATCTCCGAAGAGATAAGCAAAGACACTGCGGATGCCGCAAAAAACATTTCCAAGGAAGGAGAAGACCATGACCCCGCAAAAAGCCATACAGATTCTGATGCAAAGCCCTTTCTATTTCAAGCTGGAACTGGTCTCCCGCAAGCTGCTGATCAAAGAGTTCTGCGCCTTGCATAACGCAAGCTGAACAGGCCTGACCCCTCAATTTTTTCCCGGCAAGACTCCCCTGGCGAGCCTTGCCGAATATTGCGTTGCTTCGCCTCCCCTCCCCTGCCCTCTTCCCTGTGCGAATATTTTTTGTTGTTACGGACCGGTGGGCTCTTTCCATTTTTACGAGGCCATCATTTTTTCTGGCCTCAATCCATTTTTTGGTATATACTCGTCAGCTATTTCTTTCTTGAGTGAATCTTCATTCATGTCCTTGGAGCGGGTCGCATCTGGCGTTCCCGCCAACATACACTGTATCGATAAAGGAGAATCGTCATGGCGGTAAACATTCTGGCTTTCGGGCCAAATGGAAGCGGCAAGGGCACCCAGGGCGCCATTGTCAAGGACAAGTACAATATCGACCACATTGAATCCGGCGCCATCTTCCGCGAGCACATCAAGGGCGGCACCGAACTGGGCATGAAGGCCAAGGCGTTCATTGAGCGGGGCGATCTGGTCCCCGACGAGATCACCATCCCCATGGTTCTTGAGACCCTGAAAAAGTCCAAGGCCAAGGGCTGGCTCCTGGACGGCTTCCCCCGCTCCCTGGCCCAGGCCGAGGCGCTTGACAAGGCGCTGAAAGAGGCGGACATGCCGCTGAGCTATGTGGTGGAGATCCTCCTTGACCGCCAGATCGCCAAGGAGAGAATCATGGGCCGCCGTCTCTGCGCCAACGACAACAACCATCCCAACCACATCGCTTTTGAAGCCATCAAGCCGGTGGAAAAAAACGGCAAGCTGGTCTGCCGGGTATGCGGCGGCGACCTGAGCGCCCGGGCCGATGACCAGGACGAGGAAGCCATCAACAAGCGTCACGACATCTACTATGACACCAAGACCGGCACCATGGCCGCGGTGAATTACTTCAAGAAGGGTGGTGGCGCCAAGGTGATCTCCGTGGATGGCTCAACCTCCATCAAGGCAGTAACCGAGGCAATCCTGAGCCAGTTGAGCTAAAGCAAGACAAGCTCTTCGGAGTTTTCTCTGCACAAAAAAAAGGGGTGAGGACGCATGTCTCTCACCCCTTTTTTTTGTGTGCTCTGCATGCAGCAATCACCACCAGCCCCCAATACCCCTTCACTCAGGTATGCAGCCGCCGAAACCGCTCCAGGGAATCAATATCCGTTTGCACCACCAGGGTGTCGCCCTCCTGCAACCCCACAGTCCGCCGCGGGTTGTACAGGGGGTGCGGATTATCCTTGCGGATAATGGCCATGACCAGCAACGGCCCGAAATCATCAAAATTAATCGCGCTCAACGGTTGCCCGATCAGATTTGACCGATCGGTAAGGGTGACATCCTCGATACGGACCGGACAATTCTTGTCCCGGAGCATGAGATCAAGATACCCGACCACCTGGGGCCGAAGCATCTGTGACGCGATCCTGAGGCCGCCGATGGCATTGGGCATCACCACCTCGGCCCCGATCAGTTCAAGCTTGCCGGCAAATTCAGCATCCTTGCAACTCGAAATAATGCGGAGCTTGGGGTTAAGTTGCCGACAGGTCACCACCACGCAAAGATTATCCTTGTCGTCGCTCAGGGTGGAAATCACCCCCCTGGCCGTAGACACCATCGCTTCCTCCAGATACCTGGCATGGGTCGCATCTCCAACCACCGCCGGAAAATCGCCGAGTTGCTCCTGCAGCTTCCGAATCCGCTGCTCATCCGGATCGATGACCACAAAGGGGGTATGGGTCCGGTGCAACTCCTCCATGATGGAACAGCCGATGCGCCCCACCCCGCAGACAACGATATGACCGGAAAGTTTACGAATCTGCTGCGCCATCTTTTTTCTCCAGAACACATTGGTGAGTTCGCCTTCGACCAGGAAGGCGGTAAGGGTCGAAACAAAGTAGGCGGCAAGCCCCAGGCCGCTCAAGAGGATGAAGACCGTAAAAAGTCTGGCCCCTGGCACATTCGCCAGGTCAAGTATTTCGCCAAAACCCACGGTGGTCAGGGTGATGACCGTCATGTAGAAACAATCACCCAGCGTCCAGAGGGGGCGACCATACGCCACCCCCAGCAGGTAATACCCCGAGGTGCCGATGGCTGTCACCACCAGCAGAAAAAAACCGGCCAGAAGACTTCTGTTCTTCAGATTGTGCGCCATCGCAATGGACCTCCCCACCCCAGACGGTGACTACAAGCCATCATGGGCATCCTTGCCAAACTCGCCCCACGCCTGGGCATACAGACCATTGAGCCGGTGTTCCATCTCCAGGCGACAGCGCTCGATTTCTTCCGCCCCGGTTTTCTCCGGCACAGTCATGGGTTCGCCATACCAGAGGTCGAGCCGGGCAAATGGCTTGGGCAATAGGGTACGGTCCCAGCTGCGAAAGGCCCAGTAGCGGTCAGCCGCCACCACCAGAGGCAGAATGGGCGCCGAGCTTTTGCCTGCGAGCAGGATGGCGCCGGCCTGCATTGTCCGGGCCGGCCCCTGGGAGCCATCGGCAACGATGACGGCATGATAACCCTTGCGCATCAAACCAATCAACCCCTTGAGCGCGGAAATCCCGCCCCGGTTCCGGGAACCGCGCACGGTGACGACCCCTTGCCGGGCAAGAATCCGGGCGACGAATTCGGCATCCCGGCTGGCGCTGACCATGGCGGCCCAGCCTCGTCCCCGGCTGAAGGCAATAACGGCAAACACGCTGTAATGCCAGAACACCGCCACACAAGGCTTGCCTTGCGCTTCGCACCGTTCCAGATATTCCCCCCCACGCACCCGGACCCGGCAGGTGGCGAAGAGCACCCGGCTCAACCCGGCATAAAGCCACGGCGCTACAGCCAGCAACACTCTATAGAAAAAACCGTTTTTCACAGCCATGCAAGTTCCATTTCCTTCAATTTCTTGAGCTGATCACGCAGAAGGGCCGCATCCTCAAAGGCAAGCTCCTTGGCCGCGGCAAGCATCTCCTTTTCCAGGGTCTTCATCTCCCGGCGCAGTTCCGCCAACGATGCGTATTTCTGCCCTGCCTCGCCGGTTTCCAGCACTACGCTGACATAATCCTTTTCATACACCGTCTCCATGAGATCCTTGATCCGCGACTGCACGCTCTCCGGAGTAATGCCATGGGCTTGATTGTAAGCCTCCTGAATTGTCCGCCGCCGCTTGGTCTCATCAATGGTCTGGCGCATGGAGTCGGTGATTCGATCTCCGTAAAGGATCACCATGCCTTTCACATTGCGGGCGGCCCGGCCGCAGGTCTGAATAAGCGAACGACCGCTGCGCAGAAACCCCTCCTTGTCGGCATCCAGAACCGCCACCAGCGAAACCTCGGGGATATCCAATCCCTCGCGGAGCAGATTGATGCCCACCAGCACCTGAAACTCCCCGAGGCGCAGATTGCGGATCAATTCCATGCGCTCCATGGTTTTGATGTCGGAATGGAGGTAACGCACCCGCACCCCGAGCTTTTCGTAATACTCGGTAAGATCCTCGGCCATCCGCTTGGTCAGGGTGGTGATCAGCACCCGCTCCCCGCGTTCCTCCCGCAACCGGACCTCTTCCAGCAGATCATCCACCTGGTTGGTTGCAGGCCGGACCAAAATCGGCGGGTCCAAAAGCCCGGTGGGCCGGATCAATTGCTCCACCACCCTTCCGGCCGCCATCTCAAGCTCAAAATCCCCGGGGGTCGCGGAAACATAAACCGCCTGGGGTATCCGGGCGGCGAACTCATCAAACATCAGGGGCCGGTTGTCCAGGGCGGACGGCAAGCGGAAACCGAACTCGGTCAGGGTCTCCTTGCGGGAGCGGTCCCCCCGATACATGCCACGCACCTGGGGGATGGTCACATGGGATTCGTCGGCAAACAGGACAAAGTCAGGGGGAAAATAGTCCAGCAGGGTGGGCGGCGGCTCCCCGGGCGCCAAGCCGGTAAAATGACGGCTGTAGTTCTCGATCCCGTGACAATACCCCAGTTCCTGCAGCATCTCCAGGTCGAACATGGTGCGCTGCTCAAGACGCTGGGCCTCGACCAGCCGGTTGTGGGCATAAAAAAAGGCCAACCGCTCCCGCAACTCTTCCTTGATGGTGGACATGGCCCGCTGCAGCCGATCCTTCGAGGTGACGAAATGGCTGCCCGGGAAAACGGTGAGCTCTCCGAATCGTTCCAGCACCTTGCCGCGCAGGGGATCGATGATGCTGATCGCCTCGATGGTGTCGCCGAAAAACTCCACCCGCACCGCGCGATCCTCCTCGTAGGCCGGAAAAATCTCCAGCACATCGCCTCGCACCCGGAAAACGCCGCGATGAAAGGAAAGATCGTTGCGCTCGTAAAGCATGTGGACCAGCCTGAGCCGCATCTCCTCAAGGGGATACTCCTTGCCTTGCTTGAGAAAGAGATGCATGTTCTGGTACTCCTCGGGGGAGCCCAGGCCGTAGATGCAGGAAACCGAGGCGACAATGATCACGTCCCGCCGGGTGAGCAGCGCCCTGGTCGCCGAATGGCGCATCTTGTCGATGGCCTCGTTGATGGCGGAGTCCTTTTCGATGTAGGTGTCCGACGAGGGGATGTACGCCTCGGGCTGGTAGTAATCGTAGTAGCTGACAAAATACTCCACCGCGTTTTGCGGAAACAGCTCCTTGAACTCGGAATAAAGCTGGGCCGCCAGGGTCTTGTTGGGGGCCATTACCAGGGCCGGGCAGCCTGTTTTGGCGATGACCTGCGCCATGGTGAAGGTCTTGCCCGAGCCGGTAACCCCGAGGAGCACCTGGTGCGGCAACCCTTCCGCCAAGCCGCGGCACAACAGGTCGATGGCGGCAGGCTGATCTCCGGCAGGAGCAAAGGTGGTTTCAATCTGAAAGGACATGGAACATCTCTCCAAGGGCAGACGGCAGCAAGAAAAAATCGTGACATCATACCATATTGAGGAGGTATTACGAAACAATCTGGACTTTCGCGTCCCTTTCCTTTCGTCGCCGGGAACAGCCGCCTGACAAGCGGCGTTGCTGCCGCCTTGGTTATCCCAATGCCGCCATTATTCCCGTGCGGCAGCGATGACGGCAACGGCTTTCCACATGCGCGGATAATCCCGAAAGATCCGGCGCGGCGCAAAAAATATGACCCCGCCCATGAACAGGATTGACAAGCAGCACCCTTCAGACGTATATACTGGGACTATTCATAGTGTAATTTCCAGCACTTTCCCCCCATACGCGTATTCAGAAAATGGGTTCAGCCCCGCACATCATCTCACAAACCAGACAAGACGCCGGGTATCGGAAAAGCCCGTCTCCGCAGCAGCTGTTTTCTCTCAGTCCGCAGCCCGTGCGCCTACAAAAACGTTTCCCACACAAGAGAGCCATATGACCAGGGCAAACATCCTCATTGCCATAGCAATCGCGGTTATTTCCAGCAGTATCTGGGCTTCCGTCAACCAACCGGAGCAGGAACCCCACTGGCCCAACCGCATCCAGGGGTTTTCCTTTTCCCCCTTCCGCGAGGGGCAAAGCGCCATTGAGCATGTTCTGCCCACCGACGAACAGATCGACGCGGACCTGGCCCTGCTGGCAAAAAAGACCTATGCGGTCAGAACCTATACCATGGAAGGGACCCTGGCGGATATTCCCAAACTAGCCCGTAAATACGGGCTCAACGTGACCCTTGGCGCCTGGCTGACCAGCGATCTTGAAAAAAACGAAGTGGAGATCGAGAAAGTCATCAAAGTTGCCCAAGAGAACCGCCGGAACGTGGTCCGGATCATCATCGGCAACGAGTCACTTCTCCGGGGCGACCTGACCCCGGAACAGCTCATCGCCTACCTCGACCGGGTGCAGGAAGCCGTGGAAATTCCGGTGAGCACGGCGGAACCTTGGCATATCTGGCTTAAATATCCGGAACTCGGCGACCATGTGGATTACATCGCCACCCACATGCTGCCCTACTGGGAAGGCGTGGAAATGAGCCAGGCGGTCGGCTACATTGTCCAGCACATGAACATGCTGAAACAAAAATTCCCGGACAAACAGGTGATAATCGGCGAGGTGGGCTGGCCCAGCAACGGCAGGACCCGTCAATTGGCGGTGGCTTCCCCTTCCAACGAAGCCATCTTTCTCCGCCGCTTTCTTGCCAAGGCCGAACAGGAAAAATACACCTACTATGTCATGGAGGCCTTTGACCAGCCCTGGAAACAGGAGAGCGAAGGCTCGGTGGGCGCTTATTGGGGCGTATACGATGTCAACCGCCACCCGAAATTCCCCTTTACCGAACCCATTGTCAGAATTCCGGAATGGCGGACGCTGGCGGGAATCTCGGCGATAATCGCCATCATCACCTTCGCCTTTCTTCTGATCGACAGCAAAACCCTGCGCACCCGCGGGCGCAGCTTTCTTGCCGCCATTGCCTTCGGCGCCGCCACCGGGGCGGTGTGGATCGTATACACCTACACCAGGCAGTACCTGAACCCGACTACCATCCTCATCGGCATTCTCATGGTCATGGGCATGATCGGGGTCGTGGTGGTTCTCCTGGCCGAGGCTCATGAATGGGCGGAGGCAACCTGGCTGTCCCGATGGCGCCGCCCGTTTACCCCGCAGCAACTGGAAGACGATCAACTGCCCATGGTCTCCGTCCAGGTGCCGGCCTATAACGAACCGCCCGAGATGCTGATCGAGACCCTGAACGCCCTGGCCCAACTAGACTATCCCCGCTACGAAGTTCTGGTTATCGACAACAACACCAAGGATCCGGCGGTCTGGCAACCGGTGGAAGCCCACTGCCTCAAACTCGGGCCCAGGTTCCGTTTCTTCCATGTGGCTCCGCTTGCCGGTTTCAAGGCCGGGGCGTTGAATTTCGCCCTGGAAAAAACCGCGCCGGAGGCCGAGATTCTGGCGGTCATCGACAGCGATTACATGGTAACCCCGGACTGGCTCAAGGATATGGCCCCCCAGTTCGCCAAGCCCTCCCTGGCCATTGCCCAGGCGCCACAGGATTACCGGGATGACGGGGAAAACCTGTTCAAAGCCATGTGCTACGCGGAATACAAGGGATTTTTCTATATCGGCATGCTGACCCGCAACGAGCGCAACGCCATCATCCAGCACGGCACCATGACCATGGTCCGCAAATCCGTGCTGCAAGAGGTCGGGGGCTGGGCGGAATGGTGCATCACCGAGGATGCGGAACTGGGGTTGAGAATCTTTGAACGCGGCTATGAAGCCACCTATATCTCCAAGAGCTATGGCCGGGGTTTGATGCCGGACACCTTCCTCGACTTCAAGAAACAGCGCTTCCGCTGGGCCTACGGGGCGGTGCAGATCCTGCGGCGGCATGCCAAGGCCCTGCTCTTTGGCAGAAAAACCGCGCTCACCAGGGGGCAGCGGTATCATTTTATCGCCGGCTGGATACCCTGGCTGGCGGACAGTCTGAACATGTTCTTCACCGTGGCCGCCCTGGGCTGGTCCACCGGCATGGTCTATTTTCCGCTCCAGGTTGACCCGCCCCTGGTGATCCTGTCGATCATGCCGCTGACCCTCTTTGTTTTCAAGGTGGGCAAGATGATTTACCTCTACCGGACCCGGGTCGGCGCCACGGCCGGACAGACCCTGGCCTCGGCCCTGGCCGGTCTTTCCCTGTCCCATACCATTTCCCAGGCGATCCTCCTTGGTTTTGTCACCAAGAACATCCCGTTTTTCCGAACCCCGAAACGGGCCAGGCGTCATGCCCTGTTGCAGGCCCTGCTCTCAGCCAGGGAAGAGGGGCTGATCATGATCGCCCTCTGGCTTGCGGCCATCTGCGTCGTGGTGTCGCAAGGCTCGGAAACCGCGGATCTGCTGGTCTGGATCATGGTTCTGCTGGTCCAGTCGATCCCCTACCTGGCGGCAGTCATCATGTCAATGGTGAGCGGCTTCTCAAAGACCGAAGAGAAAATCATCAGCAGTATAACCGCGACCCCGCCAGCCGTGCCTGAGCCGGAGAGCACCATCTGAAACAGGCGATTGACCCGGCGATTAAATAACTCATGCCGAATGCTTTAAGCGGGCATCACCCCCCTGGATTCCCGCCTTCGCGGGCATGACAATTTAGATATTTAATTACCGAAGCAATAAGCTCAGAGGAAACCCGCCGCCCATGCCTCCCACCGAGACCTGCCGCCCATGAAGACGAGGTTTTCCCTTCGGCTCCGTTCGCTCTGCCGTCGCGCTTTCCGATGGTTTGTCCTCTGTCTCGCCGGGACCATGGCGATTACCATTCTCTTCCGTTGGGCGCCGATACCGTTCAGTTCCCTGATGATCCAGCGTCAGGTTGCCTCCCTGTGGCAGAAAGACAAGGAGTACCGTTTCCGCTACCGATGGGTCGATATGGGGAGCATTTCCCCCTATGCGCCGCTGGCCGTGATCGCCTCGGAAGACCAAAAGTTTTTCAACCACAGGGGCTTTGACTTCGACGCCATCGAAAAGGCCTGGGAACACAACCAGCAACAAAAACGGGTGCACGGGGCAAGCACCATCTCCCAGCAGGTTGCCAAGAATCTCTACCTCTGGCCGGGACGAAGTTTTCTCCGCAAAGGGGTGGAGGCCTATTTCACTGTGCTGCTCGAGGGCCTCTGGTCCAAACGACGCATTCTCGAGGTCTACCTCAACGTGGCGGAGTTCGGCCCAGGCATCTTCGGGGTTGAAGCCGCCAGCCAGGCCTATTTCCACAAGCCCGCAGCCAGACTGAATAGCGCGGAAGCCGCCAGGCTGGCGGCAATCCTGCCCAGCCCCCTGCGCTCAAGCGCCAGTCGGCCCTCCGGCTACATCAGCGAACGGGCCGGGCATATCCAGCAGCAGATGCGGCTCATGGGCGGCCTGGCCATGCTCAAACCCCTGGGCCAGAAGTTTAAAAGATAGCCTTGGCGCCCTGAGCATCGAGGCTGATCCGCACCTCTTTCCGGGTAAAGGGGCAGCGGAAGGCGAGCCGATGGGCGACAAGCTCCATGCCTGTGCTGTTCTTGTTACCAACTCCGTACCTCGGATCGCCGAGCACGGGATGGCCGAGCATGGCAAAGTGCCGGCGAATCTGATGCAGACGTCCGGTCTTGAGAGCCACTTCGACTACCGAGGTGTCACTGGCCGGATCATAGGCGGTGAGGACATATCGGGTGACGGCGGGCTTGTTGTCCAGAGGCAGCTCGATCACCCCCTGCTCCGGGCTGAGACGACCGAGCACGGTTACCCGGTACTGCTTGTCAATGGCATTGTCCTGCAACAGCCTGGACAGTTTCGCGGCCGCCCCCTTGGTGTGGGCCAAAATCGTCAAGCCGGCCGCCTCCCGGTCCAGCCGGTGCACGGGCAGGACCGGACGCTTCATCCTGAAATGGGTCTCGACCTGACGCACCAGCGAGCAATGATCGCCGTAATCCGTTCCCTGCGCGAGCAGACCGGCGGGTTTGAGCCAGACGCTGTACTGGCTGGCATCGTGCAGACACCGGGCCACCGGAGGCTTCACCGCAAGCAGACGCGCATCGTAATACAAGTCAAGAACATCGCCCGGGCTCGGCTGCGCGGTTGCCTTGCGCAGCCGTTTTCGGCCACCCCTTTTGCCCGTCAGCCAGACCGCCCCCTTGCACATGGCGTCTTTCACCCGGCTCTTGGCAAGCCCGGCCCGGGAAGCGATCAGCTCGCAGGCCGTGCCGGCATCATCCGGCGCAACGGTTATCCGCACGGTAAAGGCGGGCGGAAGAGGCTCCGTCCCCGGCCTGCTATCTGAAATGTTCATAGCCTCGGTAGCTGATCTCCCTGCGCCGGCCTGCTTCTTCAAGAAAAACCCCCTGTCCCTCGACAATACGTCCCACCGCGAAAAGCTCCCGGCCGGTTTTTTCCCCGACCAGCTTGCGCAGCGGCGCCACCTGTTGCTCGCCTGCGGTGAAGAGCAATTGGTAATCCTCCCCCCCGGCAAGCGCCCACTCAAGGGGGGACTGGCCGCAGGTTTCCGCCGCCTTGCGCAGCAAGGGCGAAAGGGGAATCCTTTCCGCCGCCACCACCGCCCCAACCCCGCTCTCCGCGCAGATATGGGCCAGATCGGTGGCCAGGCCATCGGAGAGATCCTGCATGGCATGGACCATTCCGCTCGCGGCCAGCACCCGGCCAAGCGTCACTTGGCAAACAGGATCCAGATGCGCTCCAACCAGGGGTTGCCAGCCGGAATCATGAACCAATCCCAACCGGCACAGAGCCAGACCGG
Source organism: Deltaproteobacteria bacterium (assembly GCA_021847425.1). Lineage (GTDB taxonomy): Bacteria > Desulfobacterota > Desulfobulbia > Desulfobulbales > Desulfurivibrionaceae > Thiovibrio. The sequence goes on from JAJZRF010000028.1 coordinate 14,578, forward strand.
CCGCCGCCTCGCCCAGAAATCCGCTGACCAGGACCACGTCCCCGGCCTTGGCGCCTTTTCTGGTAATCAGCTCTGCCTCGGCCATTTCCCCGAGCACCGTGACGGAGAACATGCTTTCATGTCCGCTTTGCACCGTATCCCCGCCGATCAGCACAACCCCATGCTCGGCAAGCACGGCGAGAAAACCGGCCATGAACCCAGCCAGCCACTGCCTCCCGAGGTCCGGGGTCAGGGCCAGGGAGAGCAGGGCGAAACGGGGCAAACCGCCCATGGCCGCAATATCGCTGATATTGACCGAGGCTGCTTTCCTGCCCAGATGAACGGGGGGATGCCAACCCAAATCAAAATGAACCCCTTCCACCATGGTATCGGTGGTGACCAGACTGAGCCGGTCCGGAGCCGTTTTATATACTGCGCAGTCATCGCCGATGCCGACGACAAGATCGCCGGAGCTGCCCGCCGCCTGGCGGATACGGGCGATGATCCCTCTCTCTCCTTCGGGTCGCGCCATGCTTATCCCCATTTTTCATCAAGCCGTCGCCGCTCTCGCTGCTGCAACAAAATAAGATCTCTTTCGTGGCGGCTCTTAAGTTTTTCTGAAAACCTCCCGATATGGTTGGCAAAGAACAACAAGGAGCCGATCATATCATGCAAGTCATCTGCTGCGTCTGTCACAAAACAAAAACTCACAACAGCTGGACCAAGCAGGCCGTCAGGTCCGGGGTGCAGCTCTCACACGGCTATTGCCCCCAGTGTCACAAACAGATGATGGAGAGGGTTGCAAATTTCTTTGCCATGAACGGCTGCCGCAAAAGCGCCTGACCCGCCCGCCTACTTGATCACCTTGAGGACAGGCTTTTTCTTTGTCCCAGGGTCGATCTGCCGTCCGCCATTTTTCTGTGCCGTCTCTCCGTTCCCGCCAAAGTCGATAGCCTTGACAAACCGTTCCTCGCCCCCCATGGTGAATATTTCCTGCCCGGTGAACTGCGGCGTCCGCAGGGTCCAGGCCGTTTTCTGCGGGGGAATGGTCAACAGCTGCAGACTCACCTGCCACCATTCGTCTTTTTTATTATAATCCCTCTCGATCCCGGTAACCAGGGCATACATGATCCGTTCGGCCACGATCAGAACAATATCCCCGACCTGGGTGTTCTCCTTGAAAACAAATATATTCTTCAAGTCATTTACAATTTTTTCTATCATGGAACACGTCTCATAAAGAGGGAATAACGGCCCGAATCCACCGCAAAAAGGCAAGATACCCAATCGGAAAATTTCTTTCAACCATGTGCGCAAAGCAATCTACCACAAACCCCCTCCCTTTCCTGTTGTTCTTTTGAACCTTTTTTTGTTTAATCTTGTTAAGATGCTCACTTCGATCATGCTTTTTTTTTGAAAAAAGCATCGAAGCGCATTCCCCACTTTGCCTGGAACTTTTTACCCGGCCGATTGTCTTTAATTAACATACAGGAAGAGTTGGCCCTGATCCTTTGGGGCAAGCGGATCACGATGCCATACCAAGAAGCAGCCGAACTTGTCCGCGCCTTCCGCCAAGGGGACCAGCAAGCCTTTAACCGGCTGGTGTCTCTGTACCAGAGGAAAATTTACAACCTGGCTCTTGGCTATGTAAAGCAGGAAGACGAGGCGAAGGATCTTACCCAGGACATCTTTGTCACCGTTTTCCGGCAGATAGACAAACTGAAAGACGAAAGCAAGTTCGGGGCCTGGCTCTATCAGCTTGCCATGAACCACTGCAGGAACCGTTATCAAAAACTGCGGCGGCGAGGCTTTTTCAGCAACCAGTCCCTTGATGACCCCGAAACCGGCCTGAACTTAAGCTCCGGAGCCACCCCGGAAAAAGACTACGAACGGGAAAACACCTCGCGCCTGGTCCGGGAAGCCATTGCCTCCCTGGCCCCGGCGGAAAAAGAGGTCATTCTTCTCCGTGACCTGCAGGAGCTGTCATACGAAGAAATAAGTGAAATACTTGATCTGCCCATGGGCACGGTCAAGTCAAAGCTGAACCGGGCCCGCCTGGCCCTGAAAAACCGCCTAAAACATTATCTGTAAACGGTTCGCCCATGCAATGCACTGAAGTCCAGCCGCTGTTCACCGATTTTGCGGACAACACCCTCAGCCGCGAGGAGCTGCACGCCCTGACCGACCATCTTCGCATCTGCCGCACCTGCACTCTGGAATGGCGGGAATTCGAGCAGACCCTCAGTCTCGTGCACAGTCTCGAAACATTCCCTCCCCCTGCCGATCTGCTCCCCGGAATCCGGGCTAAGCTGGCAAAAAGAGGACTTTTTGACCGGGCCTGGGCTCTCATCGAGGCTCTGAACTTTTCTCTATCAATCCCTGTCGCCGCGGCCATATTCACCATCGCCATGCTTGCCGGATTCCTGCTAAAAACCTCCCCCCTGGATCGGACCGGCATCCTCCAATCGCCTATTGCCCAGGTCGGCGCCTTGCAACAAGGCGAGATGTTCACAAGCAGACAACCCACTATTACCCCAAACGCCATGTTTGCCGTATCTCACAATGAAGAGCCCTTTGACAGCAACTTGGCGCCGCTTGCCCTGACAGCCATGACAACCCATCTAGGCCCAGCCAAATGCCCCCACCGCCTGTTATCCCCGGATATCCATGTGCTCCTCGAAAATATCGACCACGATGGGCAGATCGCGCTCTGCCGGGAGATGTTACGCCGGAACTGGCAGATCCGCCCCATAACCAGCAACCTGATCCTCGTCTATCTCCCCCAGGCGGATCTGAGGGATTTCCGTGCACTCCTTGGGCGTCTTGGACATCGCCGATTCGTTCTGATGCCGGCCGCGGCCGCGGAAACACGATTCGACAGCGACAAAAAGGTATTGACCGCAGCCCTTCGCTTTCAATAAAAAACATACCCGGATTTTTTTCTGGAACTTTTGCCCGACAAACCGTGTCTTGATAACTACGATGCGCATCATCACAAGCATCCCTTCTTTCTTTCCCTTCTTCTCCAGAAGGCCTCTTTCCTGGGACCGCAGAGCCGCCCCGCTCCTGCGGTCCCGCTCTTCATCAAAACAACGACCACATCCCGGGCTTGACATCCAGACGCAAAGATATACACAATAAGGACCATGCGAAACAGTGACTGATTACCCTGATGCAGCAGCGATACTACCGTCTCCCTGCCAACACAACACTTTGATCTTGCTCAACACACCAAGGAGTACACCATGATTTACCCCTTACCAGCCTTCCGACGCCGCCACACCGTTTCAGTTTTCCTGACCTTCCTGCTCATGGCGCTTTCTCTCACGACACTCCCAGGAGTAGGCCGGGCCGCAAGCAGTCCCCCGGAAACCTTTGCCGATCTGGCGGAAAAACTCAGCCCCACCGTGGTCAATATCTATACAACCCAGGTGATCAAGGCTTCCCGCCTCCCCCATGACCTGTTCAACGACCAGGAAATCCCCGAGCCCTTCCGCCGCTTTTTCGGTCCTCAATCCCCCTTTGGCCAGGAACAGCCCCAGCATGACCAGAAACGGACCAGCCTCGGTTCCGGGGTGATCATCTCCAGGGATGGGTACATCGTCACCAACAACCATGTCGTGGAACATGCGGACACCATCAACGTGCGCCTGACCGACTTCGAGGAATACGATGCCAAGATCATCGGCCGCGATCCGAAATCCGATCTCGCCCTGCTCAAGATCACGCCCAAAAACAGCCTGCCGGTGGCAACCTTCGGGGATTCGGACAAAGCGCGGGTGGGCGACTGGGTCATGGCCATCGGCAACCCCTTCGGCTTCGATCAGACTGTGACCGCGGGGATCGTCAGCGGCAAAGGCCGCTCTCTGGGCAACGGACCCTATGAAAGTTTTATTCAGACAGACGCCTCCATCAATCCCGGCAATTCCGGTGGCCCCCTGTTCAATCTCAAGGGCGAGGTGATCGGAATCAACACCGCCATCTACAGCCAAAGCGGCGGCAACATCGGCATCGGCTTCGCCATTCCCGCCAGCATAGCAAAAAATGTTATCAGCCAGCTCAAGGAACATGGCTCGGTGGTGCGCGGCTGGCTCGGCGTAATGATCCAACCCGTCACCCCCGAGCTTGCCACCCAGTTCAAAATGGCGCGGCCCATTGGCGCCCTGGTGGGCGAGGTCTCCCCCGGCAGTCCGGCGGCTAAAGCCGGCGTCAAGCCAGGCGATATCATTCTCGAGTTCAACGGCAAGGAAATCACCCAGATGAGCGTCCTGCCCAATCTGGTGGCGGCAACCCCGGTTGGAAGCAGAGCGGAAATCACCCTCTCCCGGAATGGCGCGCTGAAAAAGCTCCCCATTGTCATTGCCAAGCTCAATGAAGAGCAGCTTGCCGCAGCCGAACCGGCAAACAACCTTAATAAACGCCTGGGCCTCGGGGTCCAGGATCTTACCCCGCAGATAGCGGCCTCCCTGGGTATTACCGATAAACATGGCGTGCTGGTTACCGGGGTTGAGCCAAACTCCCCGGCAGAGGAAGCGG
>JAJZRF010000028.1:19102-40422 GCA_021847425.1 Deltaproteobacteria bacterium
GGATTACGCAAAGGAGATTTAATCCTTGAATTCAACCAAAAACCTGTCCGGGACGTGAAGGAATTTCTAAACGAAACCAAGGGATTAAAGGCAAATTTAACGGTTTCTTTCTTTGTCAGGCGGGAAGGCCGCACCCTGTTTCTTGGCCTGAAACTCAGATAATATCCCTAACAGCCAACACAAGGAATGAACATGAAAAATATCCACGGTTTCGGAAAACGTCTGGGCTGGGCCGCCATGCTCCTGAGCATGCTCGGCCTGGTCGGCAGCTGTACATACCAGGACCGGGTCGCCCCGCTCAATCTGCCGGACGCCAAAAACGGCGGCATTGTGGTGGGTAATGGCCTCAAGCTTTCCGCCCTGGCTTTCACCAGCGACGAGGCCGCCAAGCAGGCCTTCGGCTTTGGCGCGCGCGGGGCCGGCCTGCTGCCCATCCAGCTCACCCTGCAGAACGACAGCCCGGAAAAGGTAAGGCTCAATCCGGAGCAAACCTTTCTCATCGACAACAGCAACCGGGCCTGGCCGATTCTCTCCCTGGAAAAGACCTATCAACGGACTGAAGGCCATGTCGATCTGGGGGAAACCGCCAAAGGCGCGGCTAAGCCCTCCCTGCTCATGGGTGCGGCCGGAGCGCTGGCCGGGCTGGCAGTGGGAGTCGTCACCGGCAAGAACGTCGGCGAGGCAATGGGAACCGGGGCCGTGCTTGGCGCGGCAGGTGGAGCGATTGTCGGGGGGGCGAAAAGTTACAGCGAGAGCGGGGATAAAATCAAGAATGACCTTGCCGCCAAAACCCTGCGAAACGAAGCAATCCTGCCGCACCAGATCGCTTACGGCGTTCTGTTCTTTCCTGGAATGCCCGGGGAGGAAGCGGACGGGGTGAAAGAATTGCGGCTCTCCGTGACCATTGGCAACACGCCGCAGGTTGTCATTCTCAATCCCGCGATCAAATAATTTCCGTTTGCCAGCCGACAGCTATCTGCTGCCGGCTGGCAAACGAAGCGCGGCATCAGCCGCCGCCACTTGGGCAATGGCTGCCCGAACCTTGTCCAGGTTCTTGCGGCCGGGTGCGAACTCCACCCCCGAATTGAAATCCACGGCATAGGGATGTGCCTGTCTGATCGCCTCGCCCACATTGTCAGGGGTGAGGCCGCCGGCCAGGATTACCGGTCGCGGAGGCGATAATTTTTGCAGCAGCTGCCAGTCAAAGGTCTGTCCGGTGCCGCCTGCGATCTTTTCATGAAACGTATCGAATAAAAAACCGGAAACCTCTCCGGCATAAGCTGCCAGGTCCGCCGTGGCCAGGGAAGCCCTCACCTGAAAAACCTTTATCACCCGGCAGTTGATTTCCGCGCAGTACGCAGGGGACTCTGCCCCGTGCAGCTGAACCTTGGTCAGGCCGCAGTACCGGGCAATCTCGTTCACCCTGGCAACTTCCTGATCGACAAAAACCCCCACCGCATCAACAAAGGGCGGCAGGTTCGCAACAATTTCCCGAGCCCGTTCCGGGTCAACATACCTGGGGCTTTGCTCGGCGAAGATCAGGCCAACCGCGTCCACGCCGGCGGCCACCACTGCGGCGACCTCCGCCAGCTCCCGCATGCCGCAGACCTTGATCCGCGTTCGGCCGTTCATGCCCCTCTCCCTTGTTGTCCGCTGACCAGCGTCCGCAGGGCGTCGGCTTGATCCGCGGCCCGCATCAGGGTCTCCCCGACCAACACCGCCTTGATTCCGTGCTCCGCAAGCCGCAACATGTCGTGATGATCACGAATCCCTGATTCGCTCACCAGGGGAATTTCCACCGGAATCATCTTCTGCAGACGGAAGGTGGTGTTCAAATCCATCGAAAAATCGCGCAAATCCCGGTTATTGATCCCGATCAGACGGCTCCCCGCAGCCACGGCCTTTTCAACCTCCGCCTCGTCATGCACCTCCACCAGGGCATCCATGCCAAGCTCGGAGGCCAAGGACTGATACTCTTGGATCCGGGCGGTCTCGAGAATGGCGGCAATCAGCAGAATCGCGTCGGCGCCGTAAGCCCGCGCCTCCCGAATCTGCAAGGGGTCAATGATGAAGTCCTTGCGCAGCACCGGCAGGGCAACAGCGGCCCGCACCGCAGGGATATAGGAGAGTGAACCCTGAAAGAAGTCCACGTCGGTGAGCACCGACAACGCCTGGGCGCCGCCGGCCAGATAACTGCGGGCGATGGCAACCGGATCGAAATCGGGCCGGATCACGCCCTTGGAGGGGGATGCCTTTTTGGCCTCGGCAATGACGGCCACACCGGGGAATTCCGTCAAGGCCCGGATAAAGCCGCGCGGCGGCGGGATCTCCAGATCAGGCATGGAAATGCCCCGGGCCTTGAGGGCCGCGACCTCTTCTTTCTTCCGGGCTACAATGGTATCTAAAATCATGGCTGCGCCGACCGGCAAAAGGCAATGAGCGCCTCAACCTTGTTGAGCGCGGCTCCGCTGGCCACCGCCTCCCGGGCCAGAGCCACGCCGGAGGCAAGATCGCCGCTGCGCCCGGCAGCCATCAGGGCGGCGCCGGCATTGAGCAGGACCATATCCAGACAGGGCCCTGCCTTGCCGCTCAGCACCGAACGCAGCTGCGCCGCAGCCTCGGTTGCGGTTGTCCCGCCTTTGATCTCGGCAAGGGTGGCCGTGGCCATGCCCAGCTCCGAGGGATGGATGCTGTAGGTTGTCAGAGCGCCGTTGGCCCAGTCAGACACCCTGGTGGCGCCGGTGATGGTGATCTCGTCAAGATTGCCCTCGCCGCATACCACCAGGGCGCGCCGGGTGCCGAGCCTGCCCAGCACCCTGGCCAGGGTCTCGGTGAGGGAGGGGGCAAACACCCCCATGACCTGGACATTGGCTCCGGCAGGGTTGGTCAAGGGGCCGAGGATATTGAAAATCGTCCTGATCCCGATCTCCCGGCGCGGGCCGATGGCATGCTTCATCGCCCCATGCAGGGCAGGGGCAAACATGAAGCCGATGCCGACCTCCCGGATGCATTGGCCGATCTGCTCCGCGCTTAAGCGCAGGTCCACGCCCAACGCCTCCAGCACGTCGGCGCTGCCGCAATGGCTGGAAACGGAACGATTGCCGTGCTTTGCCACCGGAATCCCGGCTGCGGCCACGACAAAGGCGGCAGTGGTGGAAACATTGAAGGTGCCGGAGGCGTCGCCCCCGGTGCCGCAGGTATCAACAAGAATTCCGCCCTCGGAAACCGCATGCACCTTGGTGGCCTTGGCCCGCATCACCCTGGCCGCGCCGGTGATTTCATCCACGGTTTCGCCCTTGATCCGCAAGGCGGTGATAAAGGCGCCGATCTGGGCCTGGGTGGCTTCGCCGCCCATGATCGCCTCCATTACCCCAACCATCTCCGCTTCGCTCAGGTCGGTGCCCGCCACCACTTTGGCAATGGCCTCCTTCATCATGCGGCCATCTCCTTGCGCTGTTTGGCAAGGATCTCCAGATAGGCCGGATCAAGGAAATTTTTCAGCAACCGCACCCCGGCCGGGGTCATGATGGATTCGGGATGGAATTGCACCCCTTCCACCGGCAGACTCCGGTGCCTGAGCCCCATGAGTTCACCCTGATCGGAACGGGCCGAGACCATCAGACATCCGGGCAGATCCGACTCCCTGACCACCAGGGAATGGTAGCGCATGGCCTCGAAAGGGTTGGGCAACCCGGTGAACACTCCCAATCCGTCGTGGCTGATAGGGCTTGTCTTGCCGTGCATGAGCCGCCCGGCCCGCACGGTTTGTCCGCCAAAGGCCTCGCCCAGGGCCTGATGTCCCAGACAGACCCCCAGCACCGGAATCCTGGTGCTGAAAAACCGGATCGCTTCGATGGAAATGCCCGCCTTGTCCGGAGAACATGGTCCGGGCGAGATCAGCAGCCTGTCGGGCGCAAGCCCGGCGATGAAGGCAAGATCCACCTCATCATTGCGAAAAATCTTCATCTCGGCGCCCATGCCCCCGAGGGTCTGGACAATATTGTAAGTAAAGGAGTCGTAATTATCGATGATAACGATCATGTGCTTTCTCGCGCTCCGCCGGGCAAACCGGTTAAAACTCTTTTTCCGCCAGCTCCACCGCCCGCCGCAGCCCCATGGATTTATTGATGGTTTCCTGATACTCCAAGGCAGGATCAGAATCGGCGACAATCCCTGCGCCGGCCTGCACCCAGAGATCGTCGCCCTGCATGACAAAGGTCCGGATGGTGATGCAAAAATCCATGTTCCCGGAAAACCCGAAATAGCCGACCGCGCCGGCATAAGGTCCGCGCCGCTCGGGTTCAAGCTCTTCGATGATTTCCATGGCCCGGATCTTCGGGGCGCCGCTCACCGTGCCCGCGGGAAAACAGGCGCGCAGAACGTCAAACTGATCAAGGCCCGCCGCCAGAGTCCCATGCACCCCGGAAACCAGATGCATGACATGGCTGTAACGCTCCACCACCAGCAGATCCCGGACCTCCACCGACCCATATTGGGCGACCCGCCCGACATCGTTGCGGCCCAGGTCGACCAGCATCAGATGTTCGGCCCGCTCCTTGGGGTCGGCCAGCAGCTCCTGCTCAAAGGCCGCATCTTCCTCCGGGGTTTTCCCGCGCTTTCTGGTTCCGGCAATGGGCCTGAGCTCGATGTTTTCCTGTTCAAGGCGGACCAGGATCTCCGGAGAAGAACCGATCTGGACCAGATCCCCAAGCCTGAGATAAAAAAGATAAGGGCTGGGATTGATATGACGGAGGGCGCGGTAGAGTTTAAAAGGCGCCAGTTCTGTTGTGGTGTGAAACCGTTGGGACAAAACGACCTGAATGATATCGCCGGCCTGGATATACTCCTTGGCCGCCTCCACCATCTTCTCGAAGTTCTCCGCACTCATATTCGAGGTGAAGGCATGGGATGTTGCGGCATTCCTGCCGGAACCGCCAAGATAATCGGTGGGCATGGGCGCCTGCAGACGGACGATGATCTCCTCGATTTCGGTCTGCGCTTTCGCGTACAAGGCCGGAATATCCCGCACCCCGTCGGTCCGCACCAGATTGACCACGGTGAGCAGCTGCCTGAGGTTGTCGTAGATCAAAACAGTCCGGGGCACCATGAAGCCGCTGTCCGGAAACCGGTCAAGGGGAGGAGTGCGCTCGGGCAGCCGTTCCATGAACCGCACCATGTCGTAGCCCAAAAAACCTACCGCCCCGCCAAAAAAACGCGGCAGCAGCTCCGGGTCGCAACCCATCTCCGAATTGCACGCATTGAAGGATTTCAGCAGCGCTTGCAGGGCCTGGAGCGGGTCGCCCTGCTGCTCAGCCATTTTTCCCTCACGGGTAATGGTGATCCGGTTCCCGCGACTTGCAAGGGTAACAAGGGGGTCAAGCCCGATAAAGGAATAACGCCCCCATTTCTCCCCTCCTTCAAGGCTTTCGAAAAGAAAGGCGTGTGAATCCCCGCCCGCAACCTTGGCAAAAATGGTCAGCGGGGTATCGAGATCGGCGATGATTTCCCGATAGATCGGCACCAGACCGGCATCGACCGCCAGGTGTTCAAACTCCTGCAGGGAAGGTCGGAACATGATGGGTCCTCAACTCATAAAAAAAGCCATGGAACAGTGGCGTCCCATGGCTTTTTTTGTTTTTCTTTTCACAGCGAAAAACTCTTCATAATATACAGGTCTAAATCCTGCGCACGCGGAAGAGGCACAACCAGCCCGCTCGGAAGAGCCTTACGCAAAGCATTCTCCCGCTGAGGGGAAAAGCCGCGGCACAACTCCAGCCGCTCTCTCGTTATTACACTGCGCCTAACAAGGCATTCACCCGCTTGGTCAAACGGGAAACCTTGCGGGAGGCATTTTTTTTGTGGATGGAACCTTTTACCGCTGTTTTCTCAATAACAGGGATCGCCGCTTTCAGTGCTTCCCGGGCCTGATCTCCGGCTTTCAGCTCAAGGGCCTCAACGACCTTCTTCGCAACCCCCTTCATCTTGCTCTTGTTGGCGCGATTGCGAAGCCGTTGCAACTGGTTCTGACGATTCCTTTTCATGGCGGATTTATGATTAGCCAATTCTCAACTCCTGTTTCCTGTATTGTTGATTGATTCAAGTAAGCTTTGCCCGCGCCGTTTCAAGGGCTGGCAGATTTTCCGCACGGTCGCTGTCTCCCGGCAATACCGGCAGAAAGATGCTGGAAAATTTTGTGATGATAAATCAATCGCCCAACCTTGTCAAGCAACAACTGGACGTCCGTTTCGAATGTTTTTCAGGGACCCGCCAGGAATCCCGGCCCAAAAAACAATTTTTCTTTCGACAGTACCACGACCGATCTCCCCAATTTTTTTAAAAAAAATCATTAATGCCCCTTGCCGGGCACCCTGCTTTTCGTTTACCTTAAAAAGAATAATAGATATTTCCAATACGCCTTCCACCCATATTTTTTATAGCTGGAACCAGGACACCAATGCTGGAATTCTCGCAGTCAATCCGCTGGCAAGACATCGTCGATATCATGATCGTCGCGTTCATCATCTATCGTATCATGCTGCTGATCCGCGGAACCCGCGCCGTCCAAATACTGTCCGGCATCGTTGTCCTCGTCGCGCTCTATTTCGCCGCGAGAGAGTTCGAGTTTCTGACCCTCTACTGGCTTTTGGGGACGTTCCTGAGCTCGATCTTCCTGATTATCATCATCATCTTCCAGCGGGACATCCGGCGAGCCCTCGCCCAGGTTGGACAAACCACCTTTTCCAAGCCGCAGGAAGACACGGTCCGCATCCTGCTCGAGCTTGTCATGGCGGCCCAGCAAATGGCCCAGCGCAAGATCGGCGGCCTCATCGTCATCGAACGGGAAACGGGTCTCAATGAATACATCGATGCCGCCCACAGCATTGACGCCATCGTCAGCCGGCAGCTCCTGGTCAGCATTTTTCAAACCTCCGGCCCTCTCCATGACGGGGCGGTAATCATCCACGAAGGCCGGATCCGTTCGGCCGGAGCCCTGCTCCCCCTCACCCGAAACCCTTACATCAGCAAACAGCTTGGCACCCGCCATCGAGCGGCCATCGGTCTTTCCGAGGAAACGGATGCGGTGATCATCGTGATCTCGGAAGAAACCCAGAAGATCTCCCTTGTCCAGCACGGCGCCATGACCTCCGACCTCGACGAAAACGCACTCAGAAGCCGACTCGACGCAATCTTTGCTCCCAAGGAAAATACGACTCCCCTGCTATGGAAAAACTGGTTAAACAAATAATCCGGCGAACACCCACCCCTAATTTCCTTAACTGGCCGAACAACTGGGGGCTGAAGCTCCTTTCCCTGATCTTCGCCATGCTCCTCTGGTATTTCGCGGTTGGCGAAGACAAGATTGACACCACCATCTACATTCCGGTGGAGATTGTCAATCTACCCCGGGAACTGGTCATAGCCAACCCGTTTAAAAAACAGCTGGAGGCCACAGTCAGCGGCCCGCGCGGCCTGATCAGCGGCATCAACCGCCAGCGGATCACGAGAACCATCAACCTTGCCAAGGCAACCACCGGCACCATTGTTATCCGCAACGAACCCGATACGATCCAGTTTCCGCGGGGCGTCACCGTGTCACGCATCCAGCCCTCCCACATTACCCTGATCATCGACGAACTGATTGAAAAGGAACTCCCGGTTCAGGCCAGGACCATAGGCTCCCCCGCCAATGGCCACGAACTGGCGGGCGTGATCTTCGACCCCCCGCTCATCAAAGTTTCTGGCCCCAAGGCCATTGTCGGCCATGAAAAGCTCCTGATTGCAAAACCCATCGACATCAGCGGGCTGAAGGGGTCGACAACCGTCCAGGTCCCCCTGGAGCTGCGCCCGGCGCTTCTTGATCTCATGGGAGACACCGTGGTCACCGCCAATGTGGTGATCCGCGAAAAAACAACGGAAAGAACCATCACCAATATCCCCCTCCACCTCTCCGATGGCGATTCCGCAAAAAAAGTGACCATCGAGCCAGACACCATCAGCGTCCGCGCCATGGTGCCCCTGAGCAGCAAAGGCAACCAGGCTGGACTTGTCGATGCCAGTGTCTCCACGGACGGCCTCTCGGCCGGCGTCCACAGACTCCCGGTGAAAATCACCGCCTCCGAGCAAATAAAAGTCATCGAAGCAATCCCTTCCACCGTCACCGTAAGGGTTGGCCGGAGCCAAGGCAAATGATCCGGGCCGCCAGCCTGCTCCTTCCCCACGGCAACAGCCTTACAACGGGACCATCCGGACAAGATCCGTTTTCAGGTTCTGTTTTTTCCATCCTCAGGAGGAACCCATGAGAAAGTTGTTCGGCACCGATGGGGTCCGGGGGGTGGCGAACACCTATCCCATGACCACCGAAATCGCCATGCAGATTGGCCGGGCCCTCGCCTTTCTGGTCAAGGACATGCGGCGCGGCCACCGGATCGTCATCGGCAAGGACACCCGCCTTTCCTGCTACATGATCGAAAACGCCCTGGCCGCGGGCATCTGCTCCATGGGGGTGGACATCCTTCTGGTCGGGCCGCTGCCCACGCCAGGCATCGCCTTCATCACCACCAGCATGCGGGCCGACGCCGGGGTGGTAATCTCCGCTTCCCACAACCCCTTTCAGGACAACGGCATCAAAATCTTCTCCAGAAACGGCTTCAAGCTTCAGGATGACCTGGAACTGGAAATCGAGGAGCTGATCTTCTCCCAGAAGATGTCGGCCTTGCGGCCGGTGGCCGAGGAGGTGGGCCGCGCCAGCCGGATTGATGACGCCAGGGGCCGCTACATCGTCTTTCTAAAAAACACCTTTCCCAGGGAATACACCCTGGACGCCTTCCACATCGTGCTCGACTGCGCCAACGGCGCCACCTACGGGGTTGCCCCCCATGTCTTCGAAGAGCTGGGCGCCACCGTCACCACCCTTTCGGCGGAGCCGGACGGCACCAACATCAACCGCGATTGCGGCGCCCTGCATCCGGAACACATGGCCGCCAAGGTCCGGGAACTCGGGGCGGACATCGGCGTCGCCCTGGACGGCGACGGCGACCGGATCATCGTGGCGGACGAAAACGGCGCCATCGTTGACGGCGACCATATCATGGCCATCTGCGCCGCCGACCTGATGAGCCGCAAGAAGCTGAAGAAGAAAACCCTGGTTGCCACGGTGATGAGCAACCTCGGCCTGGAGATCGCCATGCAGCGCATGGGCGGGAGCATGGTTCGCACCCAGGTCGGCGACCGCTACGTGGTGGAGGAGATGCGCAAATCCGGCTACAATTTCGGCGGCGAACAATCAGGGCACCTGGTGTTCATGGACCACAACACCACCGGCGACGGCATCCTCGCCGCGCTCCAGCTGCTGGCGGTGATGATCAAAAAACGAAAACCCCTGTCGGAACTGGCCGCCATCATGGAAAGCTTTCCCCAGGTACTCAAGAATGTCCGAACCGCAGAGCGAATCAATGCCGCCACCATCCCCGGCTTCAATAAAAAGCTCAAGCAAATGGAGAAGAAGCTGGCCAAGGATGGCCGCATCCTGGTCCGTCCCTCCGGAACCGAACCGGTTATCCGGGTCATGGTGGAGGGCACGGACGGCGCGCTGATCAACGCCATGGCCGACGAACTCTGCGAGATGATCCGCAAGGCTGACACCGCCGAAGCATAAGCCAAACAAACCATGAAGACCCGACTCGACCAGCTTCTGCTCCTGCACGGGCTGGCCCCCACCCTCCAGAAGGCCCAGGCCCTGATTGCCGCGGGCCAGGTGCTGGTGAACGACCAGCCGGCAGACAAGGCCGGATCGCTTTTTGCCAGGGACAGCCGGATACGGCTCAGGGGAAAAGCCTGCCCCTATGTGAGCCGGGGCGGGGTCAAACTGGCGGCGGGGTTGGATTATTTTCACCTTGATCCCGCCGGCCTCATCTGCGCCGATATCGGCGCCTCCACCGGAGGCTTCACCGATTGTCTCTTGCAGCACGGAGCCGCCAGGGTATATGCGATTGATGTCGGTTATGGCCAGCTGGCCTGGAAACTGCGGCAGGATCCACGGGTGACGGTGATGGAAAGAACCAACGCCAGAAACCTGCAACCCGGCGATCTTGAAGATCCCCTTGACCTGGCGGTGATCGACGCTTCGTTTATTTCCCTCAAAACGCTTCTGCCGCCTTTGCTCGTCTTTTTCCGGGGAGCCGTCCGGGTGCTGGCCCTGATCAAGCCGCAGTTCGAGGTAGGCAAAGGGAAGCTCGGCACCGGCGGAGTCGTGCGCGACAACGAACTCCACGAGAAGGTGATTGACGAAATCCGGGGATTTGCAGGCAAGCTTGACCTCATCCCGGTCGGCGTCTGCCCATCGCCGATTCTTGGCCCCAAGGGCAACCGGGAGTTTTTGATCTACCTGGTTTCCGAAATGCGATAACACCTGCCGCGCCAGAAAAAATCATCCCGCTGGCGTCCTGGCAGTTCATGGGCAAAGCGACCGATCAAGCCTGAATCCACAACCAGATCACAGAGATCCCCATCCAGATCCCCCCGGTCAACCATCCCCTCCAGAATGGACATGGCTTCGGAAAGCATTTTCCCTTGCTTGTAAGGCCGATCCGCGGCGGTCAACGCTTCCAGCACATCAGCCAGGGCAAGCATTCTCGCGGGCAGGGGAATGGCGCCGTTGCCAAGACCACGGGGATAGCCGGTGCCGTTCAGCTTTTCATGATGCATGCCGGCATAGACCGCCACATTCCGGAGTTTTTTCGGAAACGGCAGCCCCTCCAGCATCCGGATGCTCATTTCCACATGATGGTTCATTACCCTGCGCTCCGCCGCGGTCAAGGTTCCTTTCTGCACGCAAAGGTTTTCAACCTCATCCGGCGCGAGCAGGGGCAACTCCATCCCCCCCATGGCGTAGGTTATCCCGGCAAGACGTTGCACCTTCTCAATGCTGTCAGCAGACAACCCTTCACTGCCCAGATTGACGGCATCGAGGAAATTGATAATCTCCTGCCATTCTTCCTTTTTTTCAACAGGCCGCTGGGGAGAATGGCTGCCTCCGTCTCTCTGACAGGGTTCCTTTCCACGCCGGGCAACCGCATCATGCAGCCTGGAAATTTCCACCCGGTGCCGGATCAGCTCTATCCGGTCGAAAATGGCCTCAAGCTTGGTCGCCTTGTCCATGAGATGTTCAGGCGTGGTGATCTTCCCCACATCATGCAACCAGGCCGCCATCCTGATTTCGGCAAGCTCGTCACCGCTGAAGCTGACCGGAGCGAACTTGCCGGCGACGGCGCTGTTCACCGCCAAGGCGATCTCCTCGGTAAGATTGGCGACCCGAAAGACATGCCCTGCCGTATAAGGAGACTTTTCGTCAATGGCGTCGCCGATTGTCCGGACAAAAGCGTCCAGCAGATTTTCAAGACCCCGGACCAGCCGAATTTTGGTAAGGGCAATGGCGGCCTGGGAGGCCAGGCTCATGACCATCCCCACCTCATGCTCGGGAAAGGAGACAATCGCGCCGGTCTCCCTGTCCTTGGCATTGAGAAGCTGCAGCACGCCGATGACCTCATCCTCATGATCCCGAAGGGGGATCACCAGCATCGAGCGGGAGCGATACCCCGTGGAGGCGTCAAAATCACGGGTTCCCCGGAAATCGAAGCCTTCGGCGTCATACACGTCGGGAATATTGACCGGTTCGCCGGTAAGGGCGCAGTGGGCGGAAACGTTCCGGTGGTTTTCCTGATTGTCCGCAAGACGCAGCGGCACGGGAGGCCAGGAGATGACTTCCCCGCTCCCGCCCATGAATACCCCAAGCAAATCATTCTGGACAATGGCAAAGTCAAGGCACTCCTGCCCGTTTTCCTTGATATACAGGGTGCCGCCCTCGGCATTGGTGAAGTGCCGGGCCTCCCGGACGATCCTCTCCAGAAGCCGGTCGATATTCTTTTCCGAAGAGAGCCCCAGACCGATCTTTACCAGTTGATAGAGGTGATTTCCCTGGCCTTCGCTGAACGCCCGGACCTCCCGGACAACCCGGTCGGCAAGCCCGGCAACAACCTCCGGCGGGATCCCTCCCATTGCCTGCCCGGCATAGTCTTCGATCCCCCGCACGACCTTCTGCATGAGCAGGTCCACTGCCGGCTGCCTGCGAATCCGAGTCTTATCCGGAGGAGTATCCATGACCTTTCCCCTTGCCCCGGACGGAATATGGCGGGACAAACATTTTTCCATTATAATACTGCGGCTCCAGAGGAATTTTCCTGAGCCGCACCGGATCAGATGGCTAAAGAACCCAGAAAAATCAGGACCATTGGCTATGCCCAAACACCTTCGTCGACTGCTGACCGTGGCGGCCTTTCTTGGCCTCGCCCTCTCTACCGCAGGCTCCAGCCAGCGGGAACACATTCTCGACGATTATAAAAACGGCCTGGGGCCGGACTGGGAAACGAAATCCTTTGCCGGGCAGACCCATTATACGACAGAACACGATGACAAGCAATTTTACATTAAGGCGACAAGCCGTGCCGCCGCCTCGGGCCTTTTCCATAAAATCACCTATGATCCCAAGGATCAGCCGATCCTCCGCTGGATCTGGAAGATAGAACACACCCTCGCCAAAGGCGACGAACGCACCAAGGCTGGAGACGATTATGCGGCCAGGGTCTATGTGGTGTTCCCCTCCCTTTTCTTCTGGAACACCAAGGCCCTCAATTATATCTGGGCAAACAAGCTGCCCAGGGGCGAAGCCCTGCCCAACGCTTTCACCGCCAACACCATGATGATCGCGGTGGAAAGCGGCAACGGGCGCGCCGGTCAGTGGCTAAACGAGAAGCGCAACATTTATGAGGATTTCAAGAGATATTTCAGGGCCGAGCCGCCCAAGGTGGGGGCCATCGCCATCATGACCGACACCGACAACACCGGCGAAAGCGCCACCGCCTGGTACGGTCCCATCATCATCGGCAGGGACAACCCGTAGCCAGCCCCCCACTCCGCCTCCTGCCCGCCCGCTCCCCGGAAAGCAAAAGGGGCCGGAACGGTTGACTTGCCGGAGTGAAAATGCTACCTTGGGTGCGGTGCAATCTCCAGGCCTGCTCAGCATTTCCACGCGCCATGCTGATCATAACTCTTCCCCCAAGTTTTTTCAGGAGCCTATACATCATGACCAACGCACGTCCTCTTTCCCGGCCAGCCCCGTTCTTCATCCTCCTCGGCGCCACCCTGTTCCTGCTTGCTTCCACCGCCTTTGCGGCGGAACACGTCAGTGTCCTGAAAAACGGGGCCAATATCCGTTCCGGCCCCGATACGAAAAAAGAAATCCTCTGGATCGTATTCAAGGGTTTCCCGTTGCAGGTTAACGCCCGCAAGGGAAAATGGGCCCAGGTGGTGGATTTTGACGGGGACAAGGGCTGGATTACCACCGATCTTCTTGCAAAGAAGAAAACCCTCATTGTCAAGGCGGACACCGCCAATCTCCGGGTTGGAGCAGGAAAAGACTACGAAATCGTGGCCTCGGTCAAACGCGGCGTTGTCTTCAAGCCCCTGACCACCCAAGGCGATTGGGTCAAGGTCAAGCACGCGGACGGCACCACCGGCTGGATTTTGAGCAAACTGCTCTGGCCCAACTGAGTTCCAACACCAGCCCCATGGGAAAAAATGCGCCCCCGCCATATCCGCTTCACCCCATTCTCCTGGTTGACGACGAACCCCATACCCTTGCCAGCTTTGATATCGCCCTCCGCTCCCATGGCATGAACAACACCATCCGTTGCCAGGACAGCCGGGAGGTCGCGGGAATCCTCGAAAATCAGCCCGTGGAAATCATCCTCCTCGACCTGATGATGCCCCATGTTTCCGGGCAGGATATCCTCAAGGATGTCACCCTCCGTTTCCCGGACCTGCCGGTCATCATAATCACCGGGGTCAACGAGGTGGAAACAGCCGTCCGCTGCATTCAACAGGGGGCTTTCGACTACGTGCTCAAACCGGTGGAGATCGAACGCCTTCTGCCGAGCATCAGACGGGCTTTTGAAATCAGGCAGCTCCGCAGGGAAAATTCCAGGCTTGCCAGCAGTTTCTTTAAAAAAGATCCGTCCCGGCCGGAGGTTTTTTCCCGGATCATCACCAACAACGACGCGATGAAAACCCTGTTCCGCTATTGCGAGGCCATTGCCGAAGGACGGCAACCGGTGCTTATTACCGGCGAAACCGGGGTGGGCAAGGAAAGCATCGCCCGGGCCATCCATGATCTGAGCGGCAGACAGGGGGAGTATGTGACGGTCAATGTGGCCGGCCTTGACGACCAGATCTTTGCCGACACCCTCTTTGGCCATACAAAGGGAGCTTTTACCGGCGCGGATCGCAGCCGCTCCGGCCTGGTGGAAAAAGCAGCCGGAGGCTCCCTGTTCCTTGACGAAATCGGCGATCTCAGCGAGGCCTCGCAGGTCAAGCTCCTGCGCTTTCTCGAGGAGCGCGAATACTATCCC
The DNA here is from genome assembly GCA_021847425.1 of Deltaproteobacteria bacterium. GTDB lineage: Bacteria > Desulfobacterota > Desulfobulbia > Desulfobulbales > Desulfurivibrionaceae > Thiovibrio. Next base: position 33,565 of record JAJZRF010000028.1, read on the forward strand.
CTGGGCTCCGACCAGGTCCAGCATTCGGACGCCAGGGTCATCGTCGCCACCCACCACGATCTTGAACAGCAGCTCAAAAAAGGATCGTTCCGCACCGACCTGTTTTACCGGCTGCGCACCCACCGCATTCATGTTCCTCCGTTGCGGGAGCGCAAGGACGACCTCCGTGCCCTGCTGGACTTCTTTCTGACCCAGGCCGCGGCGGAGTTCAAAAAACCGAAGCCCCGCTGCCCGGACGCGTTCATTGCCCTGCTCACCGGCTATGATTTCCCCGGCAACGTCCGGGAGCTGCGGGCCCTGGCCTTCGATGCGGTGAGCCATCAACAGGGCGCCACGCTCTCCATGGCTTTCTTCAAAAAGGAACTCGGCACAAACACCGCGCCGGGAACCTTGCCCGCCTCCCCCGCCAATGCTTTTCGCCAAAAATCATGGGCCGCGGGGCTGGATACGCTGCCCACCCTGAAACACGCGGATCAGGAACTCATTGCCGAAGCCCTCAGACGAAGCGGCAACAACCAGCGCGGTGCGGCGCTCCTCCTGGGCATAACCCCGCAGGCTTTGAATCAGCGGCTCAAACGCCGGACCTAACCACGGACACAAAGGGATCCCACCAAACCCATGGCAAACACAGGCAGAATACTTGTTGTCGACGATGAGCCCATGGTCCTCAAACTGCTCACCATGCAAGTGGAGCGCCTCGGCTATGCGGTAACCCCTGCGGTCAACGGCCCGGACGCCTTGGCCTTTCTTGCGGCAAGCCCCTTTCATCTCCTGGTCACCGATATCATGATGCCGGGAATGGACGGAATTGCTCTCATACAGCAGGCCGTGGCCATCCAACCCGACCTTGAATGCATCGTGGTTTCCGGCCAGGCGGATCTGGCCATCGCCGTGGAAGCCATGAAGCTGGGAGCGATAAACTATATCCAGAAACCCCTTTCCCTGATGGAACTGGAGGTCTCCCTGGCAAAAGGCATGGAACGGCTGACCCTGCTGAAAGCCCTCAAGAAAAGCCAGCAGGAACTGAGCCGCCACCGGGACCATCTGGAGCAGCTGGTAGCCGAGCGGACCACGGAACTCGCTCGCATCAACAAGCAGCTGGAGGCGGATATCAAGGCCAGAAAAAAGGCGGAAAAAGAGGCGGAGCAGCGGCGGCGGCAGCTCATCGAGGCAGACAAGATGGTTTCCCTCGGCATCCTGGTCGCCGGGGTAGCCCATGAAATCAACAATCCGAACAACTTCATCACCATGAACGCCCCCATCCTCCACCGCGCCTGGGAAGACTTCCTGCCCATCCTGGAAGAGCATTGCCAGGAGCACGGCGATTTCCCCGTGGCAGGCATCCCCTTTTCCGAAATGCGCGAGCATATCCCCGAACTTTTTTCCGGCATCCTCGACGGCTCGGAACGCATCCGCAGGATCGTCGCCAACCTGCGGGATTACGCGCGACAGGGCATCTCCGACATGGATCAGGAGATTGATCTGAACACCGCCCTTCGCGCCGCCCTGGTCCTGCTAGCCAGCCCGCTCAAAAAGGCCACCGATCACCTCACCGTCCTTTACGGCGAGGGGCTGCCTCCGGTACGGGGCAATTTCCAGAGGGCGGAACAGGTCATCATCAACCTGTTGCAGAATGCTTACCAGTCCCTGGCTTCCCCGGACAAGCACCTGCTTGTCTCCACCGGCCAGGACACAAAAACCGGCACGGTTTTCGTGGAAATAGCAGACCAGGGCTGCGGGATTTCGCAAAAAAATCTCAAACGCATTCTGGACCCGTTTTTCACCACCAAACGCGATGGCGGCGGCAGCGGCCTCGGCCTTTCCATTTCCGCAGGAATCATGGAAGAGCATGGCGGGCGGCTGGAATTCGATTCACAGCCCGGCAAGGGCACCATAGCCAAAGCGGTTTTCCCCATGCCTTCCTCCCTTGGCAAATAACCCCTTGCGTCAATAAATGTTGACACACATCAACATTTATTCATCCCTGCCATACCGCAACATCCTCGCCACTTCTCCAGCCAATCCATAAAGATATCTTGATATCTCCCATAACCGGTCTCCCCATCACAAGAAAGAATATTCCTTGCAATACCATCTGGTTAACAACTTTTTCCCCAGCCTGGCACATTTCTTCCATTATCAGAAAGTAACCCCGAAAACACACGGGCTCGAATTGTACCTGACCAGGAGGGGACACCATGGGAACATCCGCACTGAAACCCACGCTGGCAACACGCATGCCTGACGCTGAAGTTTACGCCCACGGCTCGCTCAGGATCACCGAAATTCTCGGCATGATTGCGGCAACCGCTCTTCCCCTTGCCGACGACATGGTCATGGGCAGTATCAATTTCCGGGGCAGAACCGTTCCGGTCATTGATTTGCGGGTGAACCCCATCCACGGCCTCAACAGCTTTGCCGAACAGATCTGCATTCTGTCAGCGGTAAGCGGAAACCAGAGCCGGCCCCTTATCTTTGGCGCCCTGGTGGATTCGGAAGCGGACGCCTACGAACTGATCGCCGGAAGCACCCACTAACAAAGATTACAGGCTCGCTCCGAGCCTTACACAAATAGCCGTTTGGACCGGTCCCCCCCCCTCGCCGGTCCATGACTTCCTGCCAAGTCCCCTCGGGGGCTTGGCAGGAAGTTGGCTTTCCGCCGGGCAAAAAAATAACCGGGAGCATTCCATGGAGCACGGCGCAGCACTGACCTTTACCGCCATCCCCGAACCTCCCCCAACCAGGCAGGTTCCATTCATGCTGCAAAGCTCTCTTTTACTGTCCCACCCCGACCTCCCGATTATCAACCTGACCCCAGGCCAGCTGCTGATCGCCGAACAGGGGGCCATCGTTTCCACCATCCTCGGCTCATGCGTTTCCCTCTGCCTGCACAGCGAAAAATTCCGGGTCGGGGCTATTTGCCACTGCATGCTTCCTCACCAGACAAAACCGCCCGTGGCCGGACATTTTCCTTATCTGGACACGGCAGTGCCCCATATGTTCGAAACCTTGACCGCCCGGTTCGGTCTCTCCCCATCAGAACTTACGGTGAAGATGTTCGGCGGGGCAAGCGTTCTCCAAACCCACATGGCTGGCGCCGATGGGCTTGCCATCGGCCAGCAGAACATTACCGCCGCCCTTATGGCCCTTGCCCGTTTCGGCCTTGCCCCCAAGGTGCAAAAAACCGGAGGGACAGAGGGATACAAAATATTTTTCAATACCGGCACCGGCGAGGTTTTCGTGCGGCGCATCGCCCCAAACGTCGCAAAAAGCTTCGCCCAAACAACAAAAAGAGCTGCGGTGCCTTGACGCCCCAACCGTTGCCGGACAGTTCATGACCACCAGCCCACGGATCCTGATAGCAGAAGATGAAAAACACACCAGACTGGCGCTGTATCTTGTTCTGCGCCAAGCCGGGTTCGGGGTGATCCTGACGACCAATGGCCTTGAGGCCTATGAAAAAATCCGGCAACAGCCGGCCGGCCAGCCCATCAACCTGATCATCACCGATTTCAAGATGCCGGGACTGGACGGCCTTGGCCTGATCGACAAACTCCAGGATGAAGGCATCCCGATCCCCATCATGGTCATCACCGGCTACGGCGACAAGGAACTCCTGCGACAGTTGCACAAGCGCGGCTGTGCCTCCCATATTGACAAGCCTTTCATCCCAGCGGAAGTCCTGAACCGGATTGCCGACGCCCTGCTGCAGGCTCAGGCCGTGGCCTGAAGCCCCATTTTCTCCGTCACCTCTCAGCAGCCCCCCATCCCAACATTTCCCCCTGCCCTGCCCCCGCCATTCCGGCTCTGCCCGGCGCTTCTTAGAGAAAAGCTATTGACCAGCCCTTGCGAACACACTAAAAGAAGAAAGATTCCAGACAAGATGGAAGCTCCCTCTCCCCCCCGGAGTCTTCGCTTACCTGCGGGAGAGAGGGCCAAGGTGAGGGGGAACGCCCCATTTTAAGGCAGCCGGCACTTCACCCACCCCCCAGCCCCCTGCCGTAAAGGGAGGGAGAGATTGACAAGATCAACAACCCAAGCGACAGGTTTCCATATGGTTTCCATAGCCACCATCGGCCCGGAAGGCTCCCTCGCCTGGCAGGCGGCCCGCCAGTATAACCCGGATGCCGCCATCAGGCTTTTTCCGAATCTGGCCGCAGTGTTCAAGGCCTTTGCCGATCAGGAAACCGACCTGGCCCTGGCCCCGGTCTACAATACCCGCGAAGGGCAGGTCAAGGAATACAGCCGGTTGATAAAGGGTATGACCAAGGGCTTCTGGCAGGACAACATCGTCCTGCCCATCCATCTTTCCCTGGGCTCCATTTCCGCCACGGAACCGATCACCATGCTCTTGGGAAAAAGCGGGGTGTTGCGGCAATGCGAGGACTACATCACCAGCGCCTTTCCCGAGGCAACCCTTACCTCGGTGCATGATCTGGACGCTGCGGTGCGCGAAATCAAGGAGCAGGGGCTTGCCGGTCATGGGGTCATCGAGTCGGAGGAGGCGCTTCACGCCTACGGCCTGACCATCCGCGCCAGGGAAATCGTGCCCCACAACCGGACCCGGTACGCGGTGCTGGGCCAGGCCCCGGCCCCCCGCACCGGATACGACGCCACAACCATGATCACCACCCCGATCAAGGACCGGGTCGGCATCCTGGCGGAGCTTTTAAACGAGTTCACCAAGCGCAGCATCAACCTGATCGACATGCAGACGGAAACCGACCCCCAGAGCCAGAAGCTGCAATTCTTCATCGAGTTTGAAGGGCATCTTTCCGACGAACGCGTCCGCCTGGCCATCGAGCGCATCGAGCACCAGATCATTCAGGAGCCAGGCTCGGTAAGGGTGCTGGGCAGCTTCCCCAGGGTGGACATGCGGGTCAAGCGCATCAAGACCTTTGGCTTCATCGGCAGCGGCGACATGAGCCTCTGGTTTGCCGAACGCTTGAAGAGCGAAGGCTACGAAACCATGATCACCGGCAGAAAAAGCGCGCTGCGGCCCGAAGCAATGATTCCCCAGGTGGACGTGGTGGTGATCTGCGTGCCCATCAGCGCCACTGCGGCGGCGATTACCGAATATGGCCCGCTGCTTGCCAACAATCAGGGTCTGATCCTGCTGGCCGGCGAGGCGGAAAACGTGCTGCACACCGCCCTGACCCATACCAAGGAGGGGGTGGAGGTGTTGCTGGTCCATAATCTGTGGGGACCGCAAGCAGCAACGATGAAGGACAAGAACGCCTCGGTGGTCCGCACCGTGCGAAGCGGCGTTTTGAGCAGCGAATTCGAAGCCTTTCTTTACAAGCACGGCGCCAAGATCTCTCTCGACGCGCCGGGCCAGCACGACCTGCTGATGGGGGTCAGCCAGAAGCTGCCCACCTCCATCTCGGTGGCCCTGGCCATGGCTCTCAAGGACAACGGCATCCCCCCGGAGGCCATCGGCAGCCACGCCACCCTGACCTCGCTCTACACCATCCTCTCCATGGCCAGAGTGCATAGCCAGAATCCCCGCACCTACGCGGAGATCATGGCCACCAGCGGTCAGGGGCGCCGCATTGTCACAAGCTTTGCCGAAAACCTCGGCCGGATCACGGCACTGGCCGAATCCGGCGATATCGAGGCGCTCTGCGCACTGCTTGAGGATAACCGCCGGTATCTCAGTGAATCCTTCCTCAAAGACCGGATGCAGCAGGCCCTGGCCGTGGATGCCACCCTGGGCCGGATCCTCAGCCGCGACTGATTCCAGGGCGTAAAATACGACGCTTTTACACAAAGAAGTCTTGACGCTCTATCCTTTTTCTCTATATTCTGTTTGTTATTCAGATAAGTTTCACCCCTTCATCCACGATTAACCCGCTGTGCGGAGGAAACAGATGTCCAAACGACAAACAACATTAGGCAAAAAAATCGGCGGCGGCTTCGGAGTGGTACTCTTCCTGACCGCCGTGCTCATGGGCGTTTATCAATTCGCCCTCACCTCCGCCACCTTTGCCTTCACCCGCCTGATCGAGGTGGAGATGGCCATCGCCGTGCGGGCCGAAACCGCCTTGGTCGATCTCAACAAGTGCCGCCGCTTTGAAAAGGATTTCCTCCTCACCGGCAATCCAGGCAAGGCCAAGGAACAAAAAAACAGCTTTGCCGACCTTGGGGACGAACTGGACACCATGGAGGCCATGGCCAAGAAGGCGAATAAGCCCAAGCAGGTCGAGGAAGTCGGGAAGGTTCGCGCCCTGACGGATACCTATCAAAAAAACTTTGAGGCCGTGGCCGCAGCTCCCGCGGGAGAGCGGATGAGCCTTGAGCCGCAGCTCCGGGAGGCTGCCAAGGCTGCGGAACCGCCGCTGGAAGAGCTGTACACGAAAATGCAGGACGAAGCGAACCAGGGCACGGTTGCCGCCGAGGGGAGAGCCAAATTCTTCGGCTTGCTGGCCCTGGGCTTGGGTGCCGCCGCCATACTCGGCGGCGCGGCCCTGGCCTTTTTCCTTGGCCGGGGGATCTCCGCCACCCTCAAGCGGGTCAGCCATACCTTAAACGAAGGAGCGGAACAGGTGGCTGCCGCGGCGGGGGAGGTCTCCTCCTCCAGCCAGACCCTGGCGGAAGGCGCCTCCCAGCAGGCAGCGGCGGTGGAAGAAACCTCCGCCTCCCTGGAAGAGGTCGGGGCCATGATCAAGCAGGACGCGGACAATGCCCGGCAGGCCGACGACCTGATGAAGGAGGCCAACGACGTTATCCGAAGCGCCGATGAATCCATGCAGAAGCTCACCACCTCCATGCAGGAAATCTCAACCGCCAGCGCCCAAACCCAGAAGATCGTGAAAACCATTGACGAGATCGCCTTCCAGACCAATCTGCTGGCCTTGA
>JAJZRF010000029.1 GCA_021847425.1 Deltaproteobacteria bacterium
GAAGAAATAGCCGCAGTGCTTGGTCGCCGGGTAGTTCCAGGAAAAGCAGGAAGGCCGTGCAAGCAAACAGCCGATAATGAGAAGAACACAGAAAAGACTCGTGGAAAAACGTGGTCTGTCCCTGATTAGGGGGCCCGCGGCTACTCAGGAGCGGGTCATCGGTCATCGGGCATGCCCACTGCAATGTGCTGGTGGTGCGTTGCCCGTAACCCGTGACCACTTTCTGCCGGAGAAAGCCGTTATTCCGTGTAAAATCAGTGTGCTCCGGTAAGAAAATTGCAATATCAAGCAAAACGTCAAAATCCCCCCTCGCCCCCCTTTTTCAAAGGGGGAAATAATATGATGCTCCTATTTTCCAAAGGGGGGCTTTGCCTCCCCCTTTGGAAAAAGGGGATTGCGGGGGATTTATTAGTCGATGATACAGCATGTTGCCAGGATGCAATTTCCTAACCGGACAGTGCTGGTGTAAAATATGAAAATAGGGGGACGCCCATGAAAATATGCGTTCCCATTCTTTGAACCGCGTCGGGTTAAGCTCCGCGAAACCCAACAGTTTTAGTCGCCAAGCAGATCATGCTGCCGTTTTTGTCAACATTCACACCTGTTGGGTTTCGTTCCTCAGCCCAACCTCCCGGGCGTTATTGCCTCTCTGCAATTTCAGGCAAAAAAGTTGACATTACCAGTGAACAGCATTGCACTTAAGAAAGAAGCATGCATAAAATGGCAGAAGTGCAGGAATTCTTTTCACGAACCCAAGCAGAGGAGACAACCATGTCAGGGAGCGTCTACAAAATCATCGAAGTGGTGGGCACCAGCACCGAATCCTGGGAAGCTGCAGCCAAAACGGCAATCGACACGGCGAGCAAGAGCCTGAAGGATCTCCGGGTCGCCGAGATCACCAAGCTGGACATGAAGATCGAAGACGGCAAGGTGACCGCCTACCGGGCCCGGGTTTCGCTTTCTTTCAAGTATCATCCATAACCAGAACAGGCCCAGGGGTGGGGTCGCCGCCACGCTGGCCATAGCTTGACAGCCCCGCCCCATAAACCAGCCAAGCGGACGCCGCTGATTTATTGAATCAGGTCTGCCCCCCTGAATTCGGTTGCGGCAGACCTTTGCCGGTCGTCTTCTTTCTCCTGATGATGCCCGGCTGGGTATCTCAGCTTTCGCTTCATTCCGGAGGTGCATGGTCGTGCGCTCAATGCCAGCAAACAAGAAGGGCCCGGGCATCGCTTCCGCGCCGATTGCCGAAACGCTCGCGATGCTTCAGGTGAACCCAGAGGCAGGCCTGACGCGGGTAGAGGTGGAGGCCCGTCTGAAGGAGCACGGCTACAACGAAGTGGCCGAGCAAAAGCAGCACCCGATTCTCAACTTCCTCGGGAAATTCTGGGGTGTATCGGCGTGGATGCTCGAACTGATCATGTTCCTGTCCGCCGTCCTCCGGAAATACTCGGATCTTGCCGTGGTGAGCGCGCTACTGGTTATCAATGCGGTGTTGAGCTTTATGCAGGAGCGCCGGGCCGCCGGCGTCGTCGATGCGCTGCGGCTCAGGTTACAGGTGAGTGCGCGGGTGCTGCGCGAAGGGAGCTGGCAGGTTATCCCCGCCCGGGCGCTGGTCCCCGGCGACATTGTCCGCGTGCGTCCCGGCGACATCATCCCGGCGGACGTGAAACTTCTCAGCGGAGCATTGCGTGTTGACCAGTCGGCCCTCACCGGCGAGTCGCAGGATGTAGACAAGGCCTCCGGCGAAGTGCTCTCGTCGGGGTCCGTCGTCCGCCGGGGCGAGGGCAACGGGGTGGTAATACTGACCGGGGCGAAGACCTACTTTGGCCGCACCACGGAACTCGTGCAGGAGGCGCGGCCGAAGTTGCACATCGAAGCGGTGGTGGCCAAGGTGGTGCGTTGGCTCTTCGTCATCGTCGGGGCGCTACTCGGCGTAGTGATCGTCCTGTCGCTGATCCGCGGCGTGCCGCTTCTTGAGATGATCCCGCTCATGCTGGTCCTGTTGATGAGTGCGGTGCCGGTCGCCCTCCCCGTCATGTTCACGGTCAGCATGGCCTTCGGGGCGAAGGAACTGGCGAAGCGCGGCGTGCTGGTCACGCGCCTCAGTGCCGCGGAGGATGCCGCAACGATGGACGTGCTCTGTGCGGACAAAACGGGCACGATCACGATGAACCAGCTGGCTGTCACCGGCGTGATCCCGCTGGAGCACGCAACGGAAGCCGACGTGCTCTTTGCCGGCGCCCTCGCGTCTCAAGAAGCCAACCAGGACCCGATCGACTTGGCGTTCCTCACTGCGGCGAAGGAGCGGCATATCTTCGCCGACCTTGCCAAGGTCAGACCAGTCTCCTTCACGCCGTTCGATGCGAAAAACCGGCGGACGGAAGCCGTGGTCGAACAGAACGGCCAGCAGCTGCGCGTGATGAAAGGCGCCGTGCGCACCGTTGCCCAGGCCTGCGGGCTTCAGCTCCCGGCGATCGAGGCCTTGGAGGCGCAGGTGCATGAATCGGCGCTGAAGGGCTATCGCACCCTGGCGGTGGCGCGGGGTCCCGAGACAGGCCCCCTCGCCTTGGTCGGCTTGGTGAGCTTGTATGATCCGCCGCGACCGGAGGCAAAGCAGCTCATCGCGACACTGCACGACCTCGGCGTTTCAGTGAAGATGCTCTCCGGCGATGCCCTGGCCGTCGCAAGTGAAATCGCGCACGGAGTCGGGTTGCCGAACATCCGGCGGGTGGCGGACCTGAAGGCGGCGAGCGCTCTGGCCAACAAGGAGCCGGTTGACTTGTTGGCCAGTGTCGATGGCTACGCCGAAGTATATCCCGAAGACAAATACATCGTGGTCCAGCACCTGCAGGGAACGGGGCATGTGACCGGCATGACGGGCGACGGCGTCAACGATGCGCCCGCGCTGCGCCAGGCAGAAGTGGGGATTGCCGTCAGCACCGCCACCGACATTGCCAAGGGAGCCGCGAGCGTCGTTTTGACCGAACCAGGGCTGACGAACATCGTCTCCCTGGTCGAGCAAGGGCGGACCATCTACCAACGCATTCTGACGTGGGTCATCAACAAGATCAGCCGGACGATCCTGAAGGCGGCCTTCGTGGCCATCGCCTTCGTGGTGACCGGCAAGTTCGTCGTTTCCGCCTTTGCCATGCTGCTGCTGGTCTTTATGACGGACTTCGCAAAGATCGCCCTTGCCACCGACCATGTTCAGCCGTCCAAAAAACCGGAGACGTGGAACATCGGGGGCTTCATCACCGTATCCGTGGTGCTGGGCGTGGCGATGGTCGCGGAGGCGCTCTTCCTCTTGTGGGTCGGCTGGCTACGTTTCGGCTTGGCGACCAACAACAATGGGCTCTACACCTTCAGCTTCCTGACGCTGCTCTACTTTGCCGTATTCTCCATCGTGTCCGCGCGGGAGCGCCACTGGTTCTGGACGACGATGCCCAGCAAGACCCTCATGGGGGCCCTCATGGCGGATGCGTTCGCAGGCACCGTCCTGACCTTCGCAGGTCTCCCGGGACTCATGCCATTGCCTTGGTGGCAGACGCTCGTGATTTTCGCCTATGCGATGGCCTCCTGCCTTGTCGTGAACGACGCCATGAAGGTCGCAATGATCAAATGGCGCGTTCCCGCAGCAGTGGCATAGATTGCTGGCCGAGCAGGGTCCGCAAAAGACAAGGTTCGGACTGTAATCAACATTCTACCTGCGACCAGAGTTCCGGATCGACAACGCCTATTTTCACGGCATAGCGCACCAAGGCCATGGGATCGTGAATATCGAGCTTTTTGACGATATTGGAACGATGTTTTTCCACGGTGCGCGGACTCAGGAAGAGCATCTGGGCTATATCCTTTGTCGTATGTCCTTCGACCACGAGGCGAAAAATCTGCTGTTCCCGCTCGGACAGGCTGTCATAACCCGTAACGCCGAGATCATGCACAGATTTGGGAGACAAGAATTTCATGATCACCGCGGTATTGAGTTTTGCGCTCAAAAAATAGTGGCCGGCGGCCGCCTTCTGAATGGCCAAAATAACATCATCGCCGGAATCGGTTTTTAAGACATAGCCGACAGCGCCCGAGGCAAGCGCTTGGTAGACATAAGCCTCCTTGTCGTACATGGAAAAAATCACCACCTTACTCTCCGGGGACACCTCTTTGAGCAAGGGCACCGCCTCAAGCCCGTTCAGCCCGGGCATGCCGATATCCAGAAGGATGACCTCGGGCCTCGCTTGCTTGGCTTTCTGCACCACATCCTTGCCGTCAAAAGCCTCGCCCACCAGCTCCATCGCCGGATGATCCAGAAGAAGCTGACGGATGCCATCACGGACAATGACATGATCATCCGCCACCATAACCTTCAGTTTACCATTCATGATATAACTCCACCAATGCGTTATCGCCTATCCTGGAAACAGAAGATGCCTCTTGTCCCCGATCCAACCATCTCACCTCCGCACGGATTTTTGTCCCTCCCCCGAGACATGAACGAACAGCAAGACTTCCGCCGATCGCCAGCATCCTTTCACGCATGCTCCGCAAGCCCAGGCCACCATGGGTTCCCAAGGGCGGCTCAGCCGGTTTCTCCGGCTCAAATCCACGGCCATCGTCTACAACAGTCACTATGAGCGAGGGATAGCTGAATATCAAACGAACGAAGACAGTACTCGCTCCGGCGTGTTTGCCGATATTGGTGAGGCTCTCCTGAACCAGACGATAGAGGGCGATTTCATATTCAGGCGGTATTTTTCTCTGCGCGCCTGATATTTTCATGGAGGCTTGGATCGTTGGATAACGGCCGGCAAAATCCTGCAGTCCCCATTCCAAAGCCGGCACAAATCCCAGATTGTCAAGCAGGTCGGGCCTGAGCCTGTTTGTGGCCCCGCGAATAGCAGCCCCTATTATGTCGACAAGCTCACTGATTTTCATGAGCTCCGGGGCATTGCCTGCTTCGGGAGAGATGCTTTTTTTCTGAAGAGAGTCCACCTGCTGGCGCAGAGAAAGCAGAATAACCCCGAATTCATCGTGCAAATCGGCGGCGATTCGTTTTTGTTCTTCCTCCGCCGACTCGATTATCCGCAGGGAAAGATGCCGGATTTTTTCTTCCGCAAGTTTTACCTGTGTCATATCACGGTGCATGCAGTGCATGAATTCAGCGCCGTTGAAGAAGATCAGTTTCCCCCGGCATTCGATAAAATTTGTCCGGCCATCTGGACGCAACCAGGAATACAGCCCAACACACCGATTACCCCCGAAAGAACACAGGGAGGGGTTGTGAGTCTCCCGGCTCATTATTTTCTGCTTGTTTTCCTTCAGGGTTTTTATATCGGCACAAGCAAGCAGCTCTTCTTTACTGCGCCCCGCCAACTCCAGATAGCTCTCATTGCAGTCGACAATCTTTTGCTCCCCGCCCGCCTCGGATATTTCGTAGATGCTGACTCCATCGGTACTGGTCTCAAAAAACGTGCGATACCGGGATTCCGACTCCTGCAACCTGTCGAGGATTTCCATATAGGGTGTGGTGTCCTCGGCAATACCGACCTCCCGGTATTTCTTGCCGGTCTGATCGCAAACCATAAACGCCTTGGTACGAATCCAACGGATGGCTCCGTCCGGGCGGATTATCCGGAACTCAAGACCTTGCTCTCGGGTCTTCCGGGAAAAAAGCTTTTCCCGCATCCTGCCGATGTCCTCCGGATGTACGGCATCAAGCCAGGAGTCAGGATTTAAATAAAGACTTTCGCTGGGTCTCCCCCAGATCTTTTTATAGGCTGGGCTGACATACAGCACCTGCTCGTCGGTCAGGTCTCGAATCCAGAAAACGCTGTTGATATTCTCCGCTATCTGCCGGAAACGCTCCTCGCTTTCACGAAGCTCCGCCTCGGTTTCCTTTTGATTTTCAATGGACTCAACCAATTCGGCAACCTTCTCCTCCACCTCCCTGGCCTGCTCGGCAATCTTCTTTTCCTGATCGGCGCAGGCCTTCCACAGTGCATCCTGTGTTTCTTGCAGCTCGACAGTCCGCTCCGCAATCAACTGTTCCAATCTCGCCTGGTATTGCACCAGTGCCGTCTCAGCCTGCTTGCGGGCCGTGATGTCGTGGACGATTCCGAGCAGACCTATCGATTTCCCCTCGTCGGAAACCACCGGGGATTTCACCGTATAAACTATATATTCTTTCCCGTCCGCCAGATAACACTCTTCCAACCCTTCCGACTTGCCGGAAGAAAGTATCCGACTGTCGTCCGCCCTGTATTTTTCAGCAAGATTCCTGGGGAAAAAATCGAAATCCGACTTGCCGGCTATCTCATCGGGAGAAACGCCCAGGTCACTGGCAAGATTCTTATTGCAGTACAGATATCGTGACTCGGAATCCTTCAGGAAAATCTTCTCCGGAAGATTTTCGAGCAGCAGCCGGTGAAAGATTTCCTTTCTCCTGGTTTCATCAAGCAATCGCTTCATCGGGGTTACCTCAACAACCACAACCCCTATTCCGGCAATTTCGCCGTTGCAATCAGGAACGGGAAACAGGGAATGCATCCAGTGGCGCACAATTCCAGGCTGCTCCGGTGTTTCGCCGCAGATATCTCTGTTGAGGATCGCCTCGCCGGTCGTCAACACCCTCCGGAGTCCCTCTTCCACTTCCCGGCCAACGGCAGCGGGATTTTCCTCGCTGATGCATCCGCCGAGGGGGGCTGCAACGCTGCAGCCGGCAAACTCGGCAAAGGTCTTGTTTATTTTGACATACCGCAATTCCCTGTCGAACAGGCCAAGCCCGACCGGCGCCTCCACAAAAAAAGCATCCATGCCCGCGGAGAGTAAAGCACAACGAGCCTCCAGCTCGCGCAGCCGTTGTGCCAGTTCCGCATAGGTCGGTTTTCCGTCCATGGACATCCTCATGCCTCCGAGAGGGAAACTGTGACAACATTTCCTGACCCCATTAAAAATGGTGTGGAATAATAATTACGTTGTCAAGAAGAATTACGCGACAAAATTGCTCAAAAAGACAGGGGATTCATAACCGTTTCTTTGTTTACCACCTATCGCCCCTGCAGTTTTTCCCCAGCAGAAATACGTATTCCCTCGTATTGTTTTTTGCTTCCGTCGTTCTTTAGAATCAAATCATAATCCAACCCAGCACCCGAGTATTCACCCAAAAATTACAAGGTTAAACCGCAGCCACTTACGGGAGGAGAGTAAATGTGTCCCGAGAATCAGCAACAATATCTGTTCACCATGCGCCTTTTCGGCCTATTCCTCAAATGCCCCTTTCGCGAAGCAACCGCTGACTGCCCCTTCATTGATGTCCGCAAGCTGGGTAACCTGGAACTAAAGTTCCAGCTGGCCGAAAAAATGGCCAGTCACCCCAGATTCCGGGAGGATATCTGCAATACCCATGAGGCGTGTTACCGGGAACGCATGCGGCAGGTGGTCAAGGTGTGCCGGGGCAGATCCGCTACGCCGGCAAGCCAAAGGACAAACCCCCTATTATCCCATCATGCGGCCATGGGCCGGCCCTAAGGAACTAACATGGCCTTCAGCTTTTTCATGCGCGACCAGCCGACCCTTGAGCACGCCGTTGACCAGATGATCCCCTATGCCAGCGGCAGAAGCAGGATCAGAATCTGGGACGCGGGCTGCGCCCTTGGCCAGGAGACCTATACCCTGGCCATGATCCTGGCCGAAAAAATGAACCGTTTCGCCTTCAAGAACGTTCAGCTCGACGCCACCGATCATGACAGCGACAACCGTTTCGGCGATGTGATCAGTGCGGGAATCTACCCCCAGAATGAACTGCAGCGAACGCCCCGGAATCTGCTGGCCAAGTATTTCGAGCCTGCCCCCAATCAGGGCTATTCCCGGGTCAAGGACGAGCTGCGCAGCCGGGTGCGGTTCCAGTACCACGACCTGCTTTCCCTTAAACCCCTGGGGCCCGATTACTGCCTGGTGATCTGCAAGAATGTGCTCCTGCATTTCCAACCAGGGGAACGGGTGGAGGTGTTCAGGATGTTTCACCGGGCCTTGGCGCCTGGCGGCTATCTGGCCAACGAAAACACCCAGAAGCTGCCCCAGGAGGTGGCCCATCTTTTCACCCAGGTGGCGCCCGATGCCCAAGTCTACAAAAAGACAGGAAGCTGAGCGCATGAAGGTCATGCAACTTGCCAGGAACCCAGCCATTTACACCTGCAACAGTTACCTGCTCCGGGGAGACTGGCATGAACACCTGCAACAACCAGAAAAAACAACAAAATATCCCGTGAAAGAAAATCAGCCACGGGAAACAAGGCCATGAGGGAGGTGCCACACGGGCCATTGTCGGGCGAGTTCTTGGTAATCACAGTCCATACATCACTAAACAGGGAGGATGCGCACCATGTTCAAGAACATGAAGATAGGCATGAAACTCGGTCTGGGATTCGGAGTGGTACTCACCTTGATGCTGATCCTTGGGGTTATTGCCGTCAGCAAGCTCAAGACGCTGGGCAATGATACCCAGAATCTGGCTGATGACAAATGGCCAAAGGCCAAGCTTGCTTACGATGTCAGGGGGGAAACCAATCTCGTGGCCCGCGCGGTGCGAAACGCTCTGCTCACCAATGAGGCGGCAATCCAGCAGGAAGAGCTGGCCAAGGTGCCGGAGGCAAGAGAAAGGGCGACCAAGAATATTGAGGAACTAACCAGTCTGGTGCGCAGCGATGCCGGCAAGGCCAGTCTGAAAGCCATTACCGACAGCCGTGTGCTGTACGCTGAACAGCTGAAGACCCTGCTGGGCCTCGTGGAGGCCAACAAGAAGGATGCGGCGATCGCCTTGCTCTTTGGAAAATTTCGCGAGGAACAGACCGCTTACATGGGTGCGATTGATGCTCTGATTAAGCTCCAGAGCGAGGAGATGAATACGGTCGGCGATGAAGCCTCTGCCACAGCAGATATGGCCGAGAAAATTGTCATCGGCATCAGCGTGATCGCCCTGCTGCTCGGCACCATCATCGCCTGGGTGGTGACCCGCAGCATCACCAAGCCGGTCAGCGCCTGCACCGAGGCGGCCAAGAAGATTGCCGCCGGCAACACCGATGTAACCCTGGACACCAGCGGTCATGACGAAACCGGCATGCTGCAGGCGGCCATGCACAAGATGGTTGAGGCAATCAACGCCCTGGTTGCCGATGCCAAGATGCTCGGCATTGCCGCAGTGGAGGGCAAACTGGCCACCCGAGCCGATGCCTCCAGGCATCAGGGCGATTTCCAGAAGATCGTGGAAGGGATCAACAATACCCTGGATGCGGTGATCGGCCCCCTGAACGTGGCTGCCGAATACGTGGACCGCATCAGCAAGGGCGATATCCCGCCCAAGATCACCGACAATTACGGCGGCGACTTCAACGAAATCAAGAACAACCTCAACACCTGCATCGAGGCGGTCAACGGCCTGGTGGTCGATGCCAAAATGCTCTCCCAGACGGCCCTGGCAGGCGAGCTGGCCACCCGGGCCGATGCCTCCAGGCACCAGGGCGATTTCCGCAAGGTTGTGGAGGGGGTCAACAATACTCTGGACGCGGTGATCGGCCCCTTGAACGTGGCCGCCGAATACGTGGACCGCATCAGCAAGGGCGATATCCCGCCCAAGATCACGGACAACTACAACGGCGACTTCAACGAGATCAAGAACAACCTCAACTCCATGGTTGACAACCTCTCCAATTTCGCTCTCCATTGCCAGGAAGCAGCGGA
This sequence comes from Deltaproteobacteria bacterium, assembly GCA_021847425.1. Classification (GTDB taxonomy): domain Bacteria; phylum Desulfobacterota; class Desulfobulbia; order Desulfobulbales; family Desulfurivibrionaceae; genus Thiovibrio. Next base: position 9,733 of record JAJZRF010000029.1, read on the forward strand.
ACAGGTTGCCGCCGGCAGTGAGCAGATAAGCTCTTCCGCCGCGAACATGAGCCAGGGCGGAACCCAGGCCGCGGCATCCATAGAAGAGATCTCCAGCGCCATGGAGGAGATGAGCAGCACCGTGGCGCATACCGCTGACAATGCCCGGGAGACCACGGCAATAGCAACCAAGGTTGCCGCCGATGCCAAGGAGGGCGGCGAGGCCATGGTCGAAACCGTTGCCGCCATGCGCAATATCGCGGAAAACATCCTGATTATCGAGGAAATTTCCCGGCAGACAAACATGCTGGCCCTGAATGCCGCCATCGAGGCGGCCCGGGCCGGCGAACACGGCAAGGGGTTTGCCGTGGTTGCCGCCGAGGTACGCAAACTTGCGGAAAGAAGCCAGAACGCGGCCAAGGATATCGGCAGTCTGGCTGGCTCAAGTGTCGAGATCGCGGAAAAAGCAGGGGACCTTATCGGCAAGATGGTTCCGGAAATCCAGAAAACAGCGGATCTCGTTTCGGAAATCAATGCCTCGGCCAGTGAACAGGCCCAGGGTATCGCCCAGAACGCCAAGGCCATTGAACAGCTCGATCAGGTAATCCAGCAAAATGCCGCAGCCAGCGAGGAGATGGCCTCCACCAGCGAAGAGTTGTCCAGCCAAGGGACGCAGCTCATGGAGACCGCGGGATTTTTCAAGTTAGACCGTAGCGCGGCAAAGGCACAGCCTGCCGCCCGGCCGCAAGTGGAAAGCCGCCCTGGGGCTGCCCGCCTGAAGGTGGTGAAAAAGGGACTGACCAAGCTCAAGGAAACCGGGGCGGTGCTCCTTGGCCGTCAGGTTGTTGACGAGGATAAGAGCAAGGTCCACCAAGCCGGTTTTCAAATGGCCCTGCAGGAAACGGCTGGTGATGGCGAATTTGTCCGGTATTAAGCGAGGCGAGCACACCACGCAACCGAAACGTTGCTTCCTTCCCTGCAAAGGAGAAAGTCATGACCGCATTAACTCCCGACGAAAACAAAAGCAATCAATACCTGACCTTCACTCTGCGCGACGAGGATTTTGCCATCGACATCGCCAAGGTGCGCGAGGTGCTGGACGTAACCACCATGACCAAGATTCCCCAGATGCCCTCTTTTATCAGCGGGGTCATCAACCTGCGCGGCAATGTGGTGCCGGTGCTGGATCTGGGCTGCCGGCTGGGCATGGATCCTGTTGTGCCGACGAAGAACACCTGTGTGATGATCGTGGAAACCACCATCGACGAACACGTTGTTTCCATGGGCACGGTGGCGGACTCGGTGCAGATGGTGCTTGACCTGCAGGCCTCGGAAATCGAAGAAGTGCCGCGGATGGGCACAAATATCAACACCGACTTCATCAATGGCATGGGCAGACAGGGAGAGAAATTTCTTGTCATCCTGAATATCGACAAAGTCCTTTCCCAGGGAGGGGAAGACCTCGCCCTCTGCCTCGACCTCAACCCGGCCCTGGCTTCGGACCCGGCAACACAGGCGGCGGAAGGCGCCACAGCGGCAGTGTAACCTGGCCTGAAAAAAATCAGGGACGGGGCATAATGCCCCGTCCTTCCGGAAAATGGTTTTGCCAAAGACCCTTATGAACCGACAGGGAGGCGCGATGAAAAAGCATATACTGGTGGTTGACGACGACATTATACTGGGGGAAATGATCAGCCGTTGCCTTACGGCAAACGGCTATACGGTGACCACGACAAACAGCGGGGAGGAGGCTTTCTCTTTTTTCACGATTCACCATTTTGACCTGGTGCTCTGCGACATCCACATGGACGGCAGGGACGGTTTCGCCGTTCTTGCCGCCTGCAAGGGCATACATCCGGGAACCAAGGTGATCCTCTGTTCCGGTGATGTTGTTTATAAAACTATCAGCATGGCGTTTAAATGCGGAGCGGACAGTTTTTTGGCCAAGCCCTTCCTGCCAAGCGAACTGCTGCATCAGGTAGGCCGCTGTCTTGGCCAGGAACGACAGGAACTCCCCGGACAACTACCCCTGCAGGCCCATGCGGCACAGGTTGTCGGCACAGTATGATGCTTTCTTCGGCTGACAACCCAGCAATGAAAGAGATGGCTTTAGGGCCTCAGGAATTTCAAAAGTACCATTTACCCCCATCGTCATGCCCGAATGGTTCCATCGGGCATCCAGCAAAGGTCCTGGATTCCCGCTCAAAAACATTGCGGGGATGACGGCGTTTTGAGCCTTGGCAACCGGGATATTTACAATTGCCGAGTCCCTTGGGTGCAACGCACTGCTGTTTGGCTGATATCGCCCGGCGAATACGACAGGAGAGCGAGCCGATGATGAACCAGGAAACCGCTACGGAACCTATCCGTACCCCCTCACCGCAGAATGCGCTTGATGATCTTCGGCAAAAGTATCTGCGCTGCCAGAAACTCCTTGAAGCAACGACGGACTATACCTACACGGTACACTATAAGGACGGACAGCCCGCCGAAACCCTGCACGCGCCCAGGAGTTTTGCCATAACCGGCTATACCCCGGAGGAATACGAAAAAAATCCATTTCTCTGGTATGAGATGATCCATGAAAAAGACCGGGAAAGGGTCATGGCATATCTTGACCGGCTCATGAGCGGCTCACCAATCCCGCCATTGGAACACCGAATCATCCATAAGAATAGCTCTCTCCGCTGGGTCAGGAACACCACCGTGCCCTGCTTCACGGAAGGCGGCACCCTCCTCGGCTACGACGCCCTGGTAACCGATATTACCGAGCAAAAAATCGCCCGGGAAAAAATAGCCAAGGCCAACCGCGCCTACAAGACCCTCAGCCTGTGCAACCAGTCCCTCGTCCGATCGACAACGGAACAGTCTCTTCTGGAAAGCATCTGTCATATTCTTGTTGACCAAGGAGGGTATGCCCTGGCCTGGGTAGGGTATGCCAGGCAGGATGAAGAAAGAACCGTGCGTATCGCAGCCAAGGCAGGCAAAGACCTGCAGTTTTTAGGCGAGCTGAGGATTTGCTGGGCCGCCACGAAAGAATGCGGGCAGAAACCGGCAGGGGAGGCCATCCGCACCGGAAAAACCGTTATCAACAACAACACCTTTACCGCCCCATACGGTGAGACATGGAAGGAGACCGCTCTGCGCTACGGCTATCTTTCGTCCATCGCGCTGCCACTTTTTTTAGAAGAGAAAGTTCTGGGGTCCCTCAACATCTACGCCGAAGAAATAGAGGCATTCACCGTCGATGAAGTGCAACTTCTTTCCGAACTTTCCGAAGATCTTTCCTACGGGATTCTGGCGCTGCGCACGAAAACAAAACATGCGAAATCCGCAACAGCTCTTGCCGCCAGCGAAACGCGGCTGAAATGCATCTTTGATACGGTTCAGACCGGCATACTCCTCATCGACCAGGAAACACGAACAATTCTGGATGCCAACATGGCCGCCGCAGGATTGATCGGCATCCCTCCAAAAAAGATTATCGGCCACACCTGCCATCAATTCATTTGTCCGGCGGAAAAAGAGCAATGCCCGATCCTGGACCTGGGTCAGCAGATCGACAACTCCGAAAGAATCCTCCGTACAGCAAACGGCGAAGAAATGCCGATCCTGAAATCCGTGGTGCAACTCGAACTCAATGGCCGCCAGTATCTTCTGGAAAGTTTCCTTGATATCTCCAAACGGGTACAGGACGAAAAAGAACGGCTCGCCTTGCAGGGGCAGCTCCGGCAAGCCCAGAAGATGGAGGCCATCGGCACCATGGCCGGCGGCATCGCCCATGATTTCAACAATACGCTCCAGGCAATCCTTGGCTATGGAGGGTTGCTTGTTCACTCGCTTCCCAAGGAAGGCGAATCATACGGCTTCGCCCTGGCGATAACCGAGGCGGGGAAAGCGGCGGCCGAACTGGTGAGGCAGATTTTAACCTTCAGCCGCCAAACGGAAGTGGAAAAAAAACCCCTGAGACCTCAGTACCTGGTCAAGGAGGTATTGAAACTGCTGCGTAGAACCTTGCCCAGCACCATTGAATTGCGGGAAAGCATTGGGCTTTCATGTTCCCAGATAATGGCCGATGCCAGCCATATCCACCAGATCGTCATGAACCTTGGGACCAACGCCTACCATGCCGTCCGGTCCCAGGGCGGCATCATCGCCGTGAAACTGGATGAACTTGAAGTGGACGAGGAACTCATCAAGGAACTCCCGGAGGTACGCCCGGGCAGATATATGCGGCTCACGGTCAGCGACAACGGCTGCGGCATGGACAACGTAACCATGCAACGGATATTCGAACCCTATTTCACCACCAAGAATATAGGAGAAGGCACCGGACTGGGACTTGCCATAGTGCATGGCATCATAACCAGCTACAACGGGGCTATCCATGTGCAGAGCGGCTTGGGCGAAGGAACCACCTTCACCCTGTTTTTCCCGATCGTGGAGGAGCTTGCCAGACAGGAAGTGGTGAAGGCGGTGCTTCCCTTGCCCAGACTGCACGGCCAGGTGCTTTTTGTGGATGATGTGGAATTCAATGTGGCGCTGGGCAAACACATCCTGAAACGGCTCGGCTGTGATGTTGTCGCCCTCAGCGACAGCAGGGAGGCTCTGGATCATTTCTGTGCAGACCCGGAAAAATTCGATCTGGTGATCACGGATCAGACCATGCCATATTTCACCGGTTTCGAACTTGCAAAAAAAATGCTCGCGATTCGCCCGAACCTCCCGATCATTATGGTGACGGGGCATAGCGAAATTGTGAATGAGGAACAGGCAAAATCCATCGGCATACAAAAATTTCTTCTTAAGCCCATGGATATAGCCACAATATCAAAGGCCATGGAAGAAATTCTCTGTTCCGTTCCAGCATGTTTGACGAAGGAGATGTGACAAGAACAAAAAACGCAAAGAACTGCTCGACAAAAGCGGCCCTGAACCATTATGGTTTCTTGCTTGAAGAGTGGTTTTCGAATTCACACAATCCCTAACAGGCCATTGGCACAAAATTCTTTACAGCCCCCTATTCAATGATCTCCCGCATAGCCGCCGACACCATCCTCCTGCTGCATCTCGCCTTCACTCTTTTCACCGTGCTGGGTGGCTTGCTGGTGCTGCGCCGCCCTTCCCTGCTCTGGGTGCATCTTACCGCCGTGCTCTGGGGGGTGGTGATCGAGTGGGCGGACTGGGTCTGCCCGCTTACGCCGCTGGAGAACTTGCTGCGGGAACGAGGAGGCGAGGCGGGCTATGCGGGAGGATTCATCGAGCATTACGTGGTCAGGCTCCTCTATCCCGAGAACCTCACCATTAAGCTGCGCTACCTGCTTGGCCTGGCGCTTATCGCGGCAAACCTGATCATCTATGGGTATATTTTTCTGGCGCGCCGCCGCAGGCACTCAAAAAAATAATCATCCGGGAATTCCTGAATCCTATGTCCTCCGATTGCCGGGGGGGAAACACAGAGCCGCCTCCCGAACCCGCCCACCCAACCGGTGCTCAATATACTCGGCAACCCGCGGCAGCATGTCATCCAGGTACTGGCCGATCTCCTTCTCCGTCGCCGTGGTCAGGGTCTGGCAGAACAGACATTTCCTCTCGCCCCCGCCGGTGGAGGGCAGGCCGAAATCCTCCAGCACATGCCGGGTGATCATCTGGTCGTCAAAATCCTCGTACACAGGAAAGGTGGTGCTGATCCCGAACCGGGCCGACAGCTCGGCGATCTTTTCCATGAAGACCGGAGTCTGCTCGGGGTAATACCCCTGTTTCTTGGTGTATCCGGCCACGAAATGGGGCACAAAATGCTCGTGGCAATAGATGATGGCCCGGGCATGCATGCCAAGCTTGCAGGCCACGCAGACAAGGTTTTTCCCGTTGTACAGCGGCAGGTATTCTTCATACCGGTCGAGCCACAGCCCCTGGAACAGCCTGCCCATGTCCAGCTCCACCATCTCAGCCGCCGGAATTTTTCCGGGGTCGGAGGCGTTGGCCAGCAGAATCTTTTGCGCGGACAGAAAGCGATTTTTGGGAAAATCGGCAAAACGGCCCATGCCGTTGAGCATGTGGAGCAGATGGATGCGCACCGGCCGGGCCAGGCCCGGATGATGGCCGGCGCTGGCCAGGGCATAGAGCGCGAGGGAATCGGTCCCCCCGGAATACAAAATCGCCAGCTCCTGCTGCATGCTCATTCCCCCTTGCTCACTCGATATTTCAAAAACACTTCTCCGCTTGCCGCAGCCTCGCAGGACACCAAGGCGAGCGGCAGGAATGGATCTCCCAGCGGACCAGGGCCGCCGCACATGGCGGCGCCCCTCTGATCTCCCGAAAGTTTCGGCGTCAGGGTCAGGAGAATTTCATCGACAACCCCTTGGTGCAGGCAGGCGTAGTTCAGACGGCCTCCGCCTTCGACCAGCACCGAGGCCGCGCCGAGTTCCGCAAGATGGGCAAGGGCCGCGGCCAGGGAAAGCCCCCCGCCGGAGTAGTATTCCGGCAGGGTCACGACCTGAGCCAGACCGTCCAGCCTGTGCCGCAAACCCATGGCCGCAGTTTCCCCGGTGAAAATAAGCGGCGGCGGTCCTTGCTGAAATACCTTTTTCCCGGCCACCGGGATATCGCCGGATTGGGTAATGAAACCCCTGATCCGCTTGGGCAAGAGCCCCCCTTCCGGCCCTCGCATCTCCGGATCGCCCTGGCGCAGGGTTTCCGCGCCCAACAGGCTGGCATCGGTTGTTGCCCGCATTTTTTCAAGCAACCCGCGATCAAGCAGGCTGCCGGTGAGACCGGGACCGATACGCCCGCAGATGGTGCTGGCCGCAATGATGGTTACCAACACGTCGCCCCTCCCCCCAACCGACTTAACGATGTTGCCCGGCGGATGATTCTAAAAAGCCCTGTAAATTTCATTGACAAGATGGCCCTTTTTTCCCATAGAGTCAAGCAGCCATGAACCTCAACAACCCATGAGAATGCCAATGCCGCCCGTCTTTCGTTCAAGCCTCGTCAACCTGCACCACATCAATTTTCAGGACTTCAGCAACAGCCTTACTCCGGAGGAAGCACGGGAGCCAAGCCCCGAGTTGATGGCGTCCGTGGCCAGGGCCGGGATTCTCCATCCCCCCATCCTCAGGGAACAGGGGAGGACCAGCATGGAGATCGTCAGTGGCCGCAGACGGTTGCTGGCGGCCAGCGAGGCCCTTCACTCTATCTCGACCATCTGCCTGGTTCTGCCGGCTGACACCCTGCCGGCAGAGGCCCTGGCCATCAATCTGGAAGACACCTTGCTCCGCGGCAACATCACCGTTGTCGAGCAGGCGATTTTTTTCCAGAAGATCCTCGTCCATCTGGACGAAAACGAGGCTGCCCGCCGTTTTCTTCCCGCCCTGGGGCTGGAACCGCACCCCCATCACCTGCACAATCTGTTGCCGCTTCTCGGGCTTGAAGAGCATCTGCTCACCGCGCTCCATGAAGGACGGCTGCACGAGGGGGTGGCCAGGGAATTGCTGGCCCTGAACTTCACTGACCGCCTCTCCCTCTACGAACTTATCGAAATGCTGAGCCTCAGCGTCGGCAACCAAAAAAAAATCACCGCCACCTGCCGGGAGCTGGCCGCCAGACACAACACCTCGGTCATGGCTCTGCTTTGCCAACCCGAGGTGCGGGAAATCCTTGATCCCCTGGAGACCAACATCCCGCAGAAAACAGCCCGGCTCATGCAGTGGTTCACCGGGCAGCGCTTCCCGAACCTCGCCGAGGCGGAGCAGGGCTTCCGCACCTTCGCGGCCTCACTCAAACTGCCGAAAGAGGTGGCCCTCAGCCACTCGCCCTCCTTTGAGCAGGACCAGGTGCATCTTTCCATTCCCTTTGCCAACCAAGATGAACTGCGCAGACTCTGGCCGCTCATCGCCAATGCTTTAAAATCCCCATAACCGCTACCCGGCCAGGCTGGCTCTGATCTCCAGGATCGTGTCGATATTTTCAAAAAAAAGATCCACCAGAACCGGATCGAAGTGGATGCCGCGCTCCGTGCGGATAAGATCAAGGATGGCCTCCATCTCCCAGGCCTGGCGATAGGATCGGTCATTGCCCAGGGCGTCGAACACATCGGCAAGGGCCGTAATTCTCGCACTGATGTGGATATCCTCCCCCTTCAAGCCTTTGGGATAGCCGGTGCCGTCAAACTTTTCGTGGTGCTGCAGGGCGATGACAATGGCGGTCTTGATGACCTCCCGGTCGGAAAGGCCCAGCATCTCCTGGGCCCGGATGGTATGGGTCTTCATGACCTCAAACTCCGCGGCGGTCAGCGGCCCGGTCTTATTGAGGATGGCGTCGGGGATGGCGACCTTGCCCACGTCATGCATGGAAGAAGCAAGACGAATCACCTCCACCTCCCGCGGGCTCAAGCCATGTTTTTCCGCGAGCAGCCGGCTGTATTCCGCCACCCGGTGAACATGATTGCCCGTTTCCAGGGAACGCATCTCGGCAAGCTGGCCCAGGGTATAGATGATCTCCTTCTGGGTTCCTTCAATTTCCTGGTTCAAAAGCACATTTTCGTAGGCCACCTGCACGTTGCCGCAAAAAACCTCGATCATCCGCCGGTCAAGCTCGCTGAGATCCCGCCAGCCCTCAAGATAGATAACCGTTTCTTCCCCCCGCTCACTGCAGAAATACCCCACATACCGGTTGTCCTGGCAGATGGAGTGCTTGAGCGCTGTCGCCCGCTGGACATACTCAAGAACCTTGGCCGGCAAATCCTCCCCGGCCTCGGCGTCGATATACGGCTCATAGGCCCCGGTGGCGGCCAGCATCTTGAAACTGCCCTGGACGTTGCTCACCGCGATGCCAGAGGTCTGGCAATAGAGGGCGTTTTCGCTGAGACGCAGAATGGAAACCAGCTGGGTCAAGACCCCGCTGGCCAGATTTTTGATCGAGCGGAGACGGCAGATATAGGTGGCCGCGTCGATGATCTTCTCCAGTCCCCTGCGGTTGGCCTCGATGGTGAGAATGTCCCGGTAGGAGCGGAGGGAGGCCACCATGCTGGTGAAAAGTTTCTGGGCGGTGAGCTCGGTTTTTTCCTTGTAATCGTTGATGTCATATTCAATGATGACCTTTTCCGCCGGCGCATGTCCGGGTTGCCCGGTGCGCAGGATGATCCGGACAAAGGAATTTTTCAGCTCCTCGCGGATGTGGCGGACAACCTCCAACCCTGCGTCGTTTTTTTCCATAACCACGTCAAGAAAAACAATGGCGGTATCGGGGTGTTCGGCAATAAGCTCCCTGGCCTCCCGGCCGGAATAGGCATGCAGAAAAAGCAGCCCTTTGTTTTCGTAGGAAAAATCCGCGAGAACCAGCTTGGTGACGGCATGCACCTCTTCCTCGTCGTCAACCACCAGCACCTTCCAGACGCCATTGCCTCCAGCGCCCTGCCGGGGAGAGACGACCCCCTCCGGCTCATCCGCAAAAAAAACTGCCTCATCCGATTCAACCATGCGATACCCCCCCAGGTATGACGGCCGGAAAAACAAGAACAAAGGATGTTCCCTTCCCTGGCGCGCTTTCACAGGTAATTGTCCCCAGCAATTTCTGGGTTACCAGATTATATACGATATGCAGCCCTAAACCGCTCCCCCCTTTTTCCCGGTTTGTCGTAAAAAATGGATCAAAGGCATGGCTGACCTGTTCCCCGGTCATCCCCTTGCCGTCGTCGCTGTAACGGAACCGGACATTGCCGCCCTGCAAGCCGATCTCAACAAGCAGAGAGCCGACCTCATCCCCGTCGTAGGCATGGGTCAGGGAATTGGTGATGAAATTGGTGACGATCTGGGAAAAAGCCCCGGGATAGCTGTTCAGCTCCAGATCTTCGGGGCAGGAGATCTCCAGGCGATGGTCGGTGTTCTTCAAAACCGGCCTGAGGCTCAGGCAGACCTCGGCCAGATATTCCTTGACCCGAAAGGTCCTGCGCCCCTCCCCGGACTGATCCACCGCCACCTGCTTGAAGCTGCGAATGAGCTCCGCCGCCCGGTTCAGGTTGGAAAAAATCAGATTGGCGGCCTCCTGACAGAGGACAAGATACCGGTCAAGATCAGCGCGTTTCATGCGCCCTTCCCCATGGAGCGCCACGATTTCCCTGGTTTTATTTTCCAGATGCGAAGCCGCGGTTACGCCGACACCCACCGGGGTGTTGATCTCATGGGCAACGCCTGCCACCAGATCTCCCAGGGCCGCCATCTTCCCGGATTGCACCAGCTGGGCCTGGGTCTGCTCCAGCTGGCCCAACGTTTCCCGCAATTCCAGATTGGCGGCGTCCAGACGGGCGGTGCGCTCCATGACCCGCCGCTCCAAGGTATCGGTCAATTCCAGCAGATCGTGTTCCGTCCGCTTGCGCAGGGTGATGTCTTCAAACACCACAACCGTGCCCAGAATCTTATCGCCTTCCACAAGGGAGGTGCCGACGAACTCCACCGGAAAAACAGTGCCGTCCTTTCTGCCGAAATAGCTTTCTCCCCCCCGGTATTTCCTCCCCTCGCCATAGGCCGCGCACACCGGACAATCCTCCCGGCCATACGGTTCGCCGTCCCAGCGCACATGATGGTGAAAATCATGGAGATGCAGACCGATCAGTTCCTTTTCATCATAGCCAAGGATCTGCAGGCCGGCCAGATTGACAAAGGTTATGCGCCCCTCGGTGTCCAGACCGTAAATCCCCTCGCCAGCGGATTTCAGGATCAGCTCATATTCCCGATGCAGCCGGGCAAACTGCTCTTCCGCGACATGACGCTCCGCCCCCTCCTTCTGTAGCAGAAAATTGGCGTCTTCCAGCTCGGCGGTCCGCTCCCGGACCCGTTCCTCAAGCTGATGCCGGGCTGCGGCCAGTTTCCGTTCCGTTTCCAGGCGCAGATTGATTTCCTTTTCCAGGGGGGCAAGGGCGATACGCCTCAAGGTGAACCAGAGAACGATTCCGGCGATGGCCGTCAAGAGAAACGAGGCAAGACCCAGCTGCCAGTGGAGCTTGTGCAGGAGGCCATCCACCTCGGCGGAGGAGGACTCCATCCGCAAGGTCATCAGCTGCTTCCCCTGGGAAATTACTTTTTCTTCAACCAGAAAGGCCCTTGCCCCGTCCTTGGGGCGGCTGAAGGTAACCAGATCCCGGCCATCGGAACCGGTGGCGGCCAGACGCATCACTTCGGGATGCTCCTCGCCCCAGCGCAGGATGAATCCTTTTATCCCCTCATGGTCATCCTTGAGGCGTGGCTCAAGGAAATTGGCCGCCATCAGTTGCAGATCGCGACGGGCCTGATTTTCCGCCCGGGAAAACAAAAAATTCCGCTGATGGTGGGCAACAATGATGTCGCCCAGCGCCATGAAAAAAAACAAGACAGCCATGAAGGCCATGACCGCCTTGTTGTATCTGCCTTGTTGCGGGCCTGATTGCATGCAGATGTGTCCGCTCAACAGGACGAGTAACCGCAGCTCACGCACTGGTTGCAGCCGCCGCTCCGCCGCAGGCTCAACTTGCCGCAGACCGGACAGGAGGCATAGGAGGAAGGCTCGGCGTAAGGCTCCGGATCCTGCCCCACCTCGCCTTCTCCGCTCTTGTCAAGAACCTTGGCCAGGGCCGCGGGGATAGAGTAGCACCGGCCCAGCGAGGCGCTGATCCAGGCGCCGTCGGAGGAGATATCCTCCAGGGTCCGGGCGATCTTGCCCACCAGCCGGTAATCGTGCTGAAGCGCCACGGAAATGACCCGGCCCAGGGCCTCGCTCATCCCGTGCAGGGTCGAACCCGACTTGGTGGTGTTGAGGAAAACCTCGCGCACATGCCCCTGTCCGCCCTTGTTGGCCGTGATATACAGCGGGGCCGGCCCCCTGAATTTATAGGTGCTGCCGCTGCGCACGTCCATGTCGCAGAATTCGCAGGTTGCCTCCAGCTTACCGGCATGATCGCTCAACACCCCTTCCATGGAGGAATCGCGGAACATGGTGATGCCCTTGAGATTGCTTTTCCGGGCATACTGAAGGATATTCTTGATCTCGGCCACCGTGGTGTCGGCGGGCAGGTTGATGGTCTTGGAAACCGCGGTATGATTGAAGGCCTGGCACGCCTCAAGAATCCGGATTTGCTGATACGGCTCGATCTTGTGCGCGGTCTGCCCGGCAACCCATTCCAGCTGCTCCTCCTCGTACTGGTAAAATTCCAGGGGCACGAGGATGAACTCCTTCCAGGAATCATCCACATCCTTGACCTTGCGGCGCTGGATCATGGAGAAATAGGGCTCCACCCCGGTACAGGCCACCCGCATCAGCTGGGAGATGGACCCGGTGGGGGCCTGGGAGGTGGTCACCGAGTTGTACAGGCCGCCAAGCTTGCGCAGGGTGGTAAAGATATCGGCGGTCCGCTTGCGCCACAAATTCTTGTTGGGCATGTCCGACTCAATAAAGGCCAGAGCCTCGCTGTCGATCTTGTCGACGTAGGTCATGTTCCATTCCTGGGGAGTGAGCTTTTTCTGCTTGCCCTCCTTCTTGATGAACTCGGCGTAGTCGAGGCTGCCCTGCATGGAGCCCAGCATCAGGACCAGCTGGGTCGCCTTGGCAAAGAGCGGGGCCTCATGCTCATCGGCATAGGAAACACCAAAATGATTCATGGCATGATGCAGGCCGGTAAAGCCTATGCCGATGGGCCGGAATTTAAGGGTATTGGCCTTGATCCGCTCAATGGGCGGAAAACCGCCCAGGTCGAGGATCTCGTTGCCCGCGATGGCCGCGAGCCTGGCTGCCTCGAAAACGCGATCGAAAAATTTGTCCTTGTCCTCCTCAAGACACTTTGGCAGACAGACCGTGAGCAGGTTGCAGGCCGTGTCCTTGGTGGAAAGGTATTCCCCGCAGGGGTTGGAATACACCGGATTGTACTTGGCGGGCACCGGGGTATTGGCCATGCTCTTCTGGGTAAAAAGCAGGCCAGGGTCGCCGGATTTCCAGATGTATTCGGCCACCAGGGTGGTGAGCGCCTCATCCTTCCAGAACTTCTCGTCGGTCACATTGAGAGAGATGTTGCAGCCGCTGTACTGGCCGGGATTATCCCCCTTGAAGGTGATGAACTCCTTGACATCCTTGATATCCCAATCCGCCTGGATCATCAGGGCGCCCCGCCGCTTGCCGCCCTGGCTGATGCGCTCCGAGAGATGGGAAAAGCCCTTGGCAAAGGAAACCGGTCCGGAGGCAAGCCCCTGGCCGTTGTCAACAATGGTGCCCTTGGGCCTGATCTTGGTCACGTCGATGCCGCCGCCGCCGGCATGCTGGAAGATGCTGACCAGATCCCGCTCCATGTCAAAGATGGCATCGGTGGAGTCTTCCACATCACCCAAGGGATAGCAGGAATAATAGCCGGCCCGGCGGGTATAGGGGTTTCCGCCGTTCATCAAAAATGGCGTGGCCGTAATGATGGTGCCATGGATCAGAGCCGTGGCCACCGCAGGGTGCTTGAACTGCTTGCTGATGCGCAACAACACCTGGCCCATGTCTTTTTCCATGGGAATCCCGGTTTTATTGTTGCGGATGGCGTACCTGGCCTGCACCAGATACTCTTCAAAACGCTCCCACTCCTTCAGCGCTTCATCAAAACTGATTGGTAACTCCATCGGGCACCCCTCGGGTAAATGTCATGATTGTTGAAATCGCAGATAAGCGCAGACTTCGGAAAGCCGCGATTTCAACGGTTATTGTTTTGTCTCTCTTTGATTTTGAGTCACGGACCTGTGACCGTGTTCCCTTTTAGCTGATCCCTCTTGATTGTCACGGAAATAAAACACGATATGGCGCATCAGTCGCATGTGCCACCACAATATATGGTACATCATACCCAAAGAGGGGCGTGGGAGGAAGTACTTTTTCAGATAAAAAGCAGGGAGGAAAAATGGCGGACTGCGCCTTTTGATTGAGGGCGAGGCACCTTTAACACTGCACGACAAGATCCCCTTGACTTACTGCCGCTTGCGCTGGGCAAAGGGCAATTGAATGATAAATATCGAGCCCTCGCCGGGCCTGCTTTTGGCGGTGATCCTCCCGCCGTGCCGGGCAACTATTTTTTCGCAGGTGGCCAGGCCGATCCCGGTCCCTTCATATTCATGCCGCCCATGCAGACGGACAAAGGGCTGAAAAATCCGCTCCACATGCTTTTCCTCAAAGCCTATGCCGTTATCCTGCACTGTGATTTCATAGATTCTACCCGGCAGCGTTCTTCCCTTCACCTCCACCACGGGGGGCAGATTTTCCCGCCGGTATTTCAAGGCGTTGGCAATGAGGTTCTGAAAAAGCTGCCGGAGCTGGGTCTTGTCCCCCTCAATGGCCGCAAGAGCGCCCACGCCGATATTCCCTTGCGTCTGCCTGATCCGCTCTTCAAAATCACCCATCACCTCCCGCAGGAGATCACCCAACTCCACCACGGAAAAAGGGTGCTCGCAGCTGCGCACCTTGGAGAGCTGCAGGATATCATCCACCAGATTCTGCAACTGCCGGGCAGCCTTGAGAATGCGCCCGAGAAATTCACCCGCCTTGCCGTCGAATTTTTCCGGCCATTTGGCCAGCAACCGCTCGGCAAAAGCGACAATCAGCAGCAGCGGCTCCTTCATGTCGTGGGAGGCCACATGGGCGAACTGTTCCAGCTCGGCATTGGAACGCCTGAGGCTTGCCGCCAGCCGCTCCAGCTCCTGCTGCGCCTGCTGACGCTCAGCCACCTCCAGCAGCAGCTGCGCATTGACGGCCTTTACCTCCTGCGCCCTTTCATCGACCATATCCTCAAGCCAGTCCCGATATTCCTGAAGCTCCTCTTCCATCTTTTGCAGCTTGGTGATATCGGCAAAAACCCCGTTGGCATGATCCCCGATCCCCCTGGCCCGGTCATGGACCCATAACCATTTCCCGTTTTTATGCCGCAGCCGGTACCGGAGGGAAAACTCCCTGCCCTTGGCAAAAAGCTGCCCGTATCGCTTCCGGAGCTCCGCAACATCGTCGGGATGAACGCGGCTGAACCTGCTTTTGCCCAGCAGCTCACTCGGCTCGTAGCCGCAGATCCTTCGGACGTTGGGGCTGACATAGACCAGATTCCCTTCTGCATCCGCCCGCCAGGCGACATCAGGGATATTTTCCACCAGGCTGCGAAACTGCTCCTCGCTTTCCCGCAGCGCCTGCGCGATGCGCCTTTGCGCGCTGACATCCTGCAAGATAACAATACCGCCGGGGATGCCTCGCACCTTGCCCAGCGAAGAGCCGCTTATCAAAACCGTCCGGCTTTCTCCTCCAACCGTGAGGGCAACCTCGATATTGGCAAAGGAGCCATGTTGGGCCAGATTTTTCTCAAGCAAACAGGTCTTGCATGCTTGCGGCCCGAACAACTGAGCGCACGGCTTGCCGAGCAGCGTCTCGCCCCGAGCCTCGAAAAAGTCCGCAAAGGCGCCATTGACGTCAATCAGACATCCCTGCTGATCAACAATGCAGGCAGGCTCGGCCATCCGGTGAAAGATAGTCGCGTAACGCCTTTTTTCATTGAGGATAAAATGTTTGGCCTCACGGAGCCGGTGCTGGGCAGAGCTGGCCTCCGCCTTGAGCCACTGGCTGGCGGCAACGGTTTCCAGGCAATCAAAAAATGAGGCGCCCGCCGGCGGCAATAGAACAGGCAGGGGAGGCTCGTTGAGCACGGTCCGGCGGAGGCATTTTAGAAGGGAAAAGAAGGCGGCAAAGGGCAAACCATCCTGCCGGAAGAGCTGGACGGCTTCGCGACCAAGCGCGGCGGGGATATCCGGAGAAAAAAAATCAACGGAGGCAGGGTTGTCCGTCCCTGAATCTCCACGGTCGGCATGTGCGTGGAGAAAATCGGCAAGACCTTCCACCACGCGGCAGACAAAACAACGCCAGGCTTCGTCCTGCAAGGCAAGGTGCTGGGTGTATCCGGCGTGTTCGACCGCAGCAGCGTTAGCGGCAAAAGTAAAGGGGTCACTCAGCCCCTGCCCTTTGGTGCGCAACAATCCGAGATTCTTGCCCGGCAGCTTGCCTTTAGCCATATTCTTTTCGTTGCCGTTCCTTGAGGATGATCTTGATGGGGATGGAGTCCAGTTTAAGACCGGCCCGGAACTGATTCAGCAGGTAACGGAGGTAGGAAAAATGCACCCCCTTGGGATAGTTGGTAAAAACGATAAAGGTGGGCGGCTTCGTGGAAACCTGCGTCGTGTAGAAGAACTTGAGGCGGCGGCCCTGGTGCATGGTCGGATTATGGCTCTCCAGCGCGGCCTGCAAGATCCGGTTGAGCTTGCCGGTTGAAAAGGAGCCGCAATACTGCTTGTAGATCTTAGCGACCATGGGCAGCAACTGCTTCACCCCGGCGCCGGTAAGGGCGGAAATTTTAAGCACCGGGGCATACTCGACAAAACTAGTGGCCCGGGTGATCTCCTCCATCAGCTGTTTCTGCCGCTTCGCATTTCCATGGAGCAGATCCCATTTGTTCACCAGAATCATGCAGGCCCTCCCCCGTTCAAAGGCATAGCCCAGCACCTTGGTGTCCTGCTCGGTGATCCCTTCCCCGGCGTCGATGAGGATCAGCACCACATCGCAGCGTTCCAAAGCGCCCAACGCCTGGAGTACGCTGAACTTTTCCAGTTTTTCCTGCACCTTGCCCTTGCGCCTGATCCCCGCCGTGTCAATGAGCAGATACGGCTGCTTGCCAACGGTGAGCAGGGTGTCCACCGAATCCCTGGTGGTGCCCGGGATATCCGAGACCACCATGCGCTCTTCGCCCAGCAGCCGGTTGATCAGGGAGGATTTGCCCACGTTGGGCCGCCCCAGGCAGGCCAGGCTGATGGTCTCCGGCGGGATGTCTTGGGACTCGGGAAAAACCGGCAGGGTTTCGAGCAGGGCCTCGAAAAACGGTTTGACCCCATAGCCGTGCGCCGCGGAAACAGGCCAGAGCCTGTCCACCCCCAGTTCGTAAAAGGAAGGAAGCAGCTTTTGCTCAAGCTCCGGGCTGTCCACCTTGTTGACCAGGAAATGAACCGGTTTTTCCGTGCGCCGCAAATAATCGGCCACCTCAAAATCTTCCGGCAGCACCCCTTCCTTGCCGTCCAGCAGAAAGAGGATCACGTCCGCTTCCCGCATGGCCTGCAGGGTCTGCTCGCGGATCAAGCCGGCCATCATTTCCCGGCCGTCGCCTTCAATGCCTCCGGTGTCAACCAGGATAAAGGTACGTTCCTCAATGGTCACCTGCTCGTAATGACGGTCACGGGTTACGCCGGGGGTGGGATCGACAATGGCTTTGCGGTGCTTGGAGAATCGGTTGAAAAGGCTCGATTTGCCGACATTGGGCCGGCCGACCAAGGCAACTATGGGATATCGGGTCTGCATAAGAGTTATGGGGTTCCGTGTTGGTTATTGAGGACGCCGTTGTCACAAAACAAGTACGTCATTCTGGGCGGCAAAAACGGTATAAGGTGCCGCAACGAATGGACTGCAATACAATAATTATCTCGTAACGGCTCCTAAATTTCTCGCCTGCTCCACCACAGCGCGCAGGCAGGGGAAATCCCGCCCCTGCGGCGCGGCCAGGTGTTGGTGAAGGGTGCTGGCAGCGGGCTTGATGAACTGCCGGAAAAACTCTTTCCCCCGGTTTTTCGAGAGAAAGGCAAAAGCCCCAAGAATCTGCAGGTTACGCTGCAGAGCCATGTAGTAATATCCCTCAATGAATCGTCCCCGGTCAAGGGGAATGTGAGAGGCGAGCGCATCCAGATAGAAGCCAAGAAGGGCCTGCTGCCGGTCCGGGGACAACCCGGCATAGGGATCGATGAGCAGGGAGGCCGGATCATACCCCAACGGCCCCAATCTGGCACCCTGAAAATCAATGATCCTGACTTTCCCCTTGTGCACCATGAGGTTGCGCGATTGAAAATCCCGGTGCAGGATGAATTCGGCCGGTTCCTGCATGGCCCGATCCGCCAGAAAGACAAACTCCTGGCCAAGCCCTTGGGGCAAGGCGGTCATGCCCAGAAAATCCTCGCACAGGGCCTTTTGGAAATAACCCGACTCCCTGGTCAGCATGAGCGCGCGGTCATACCGGGGGGTATCCCAGCACCACTGAGGCTGAAAACCTTGGCGGGTCTCGGTCTGCAAATGGGCCAAGGCAGCCAGACCCTGCCGGTAGTATGCCTCTACCTCCGGAGCCTGCGCGCCCTGCTGAAGAACCAGGTCATGGAGCTTGGTATCGCCCAGATCCTCAAAGAGAAGCAGACCGCATTCTTCGGCAAAGCCGTAGATTTGAGGAACCGCCGCCCCATTCTCAAAAAAATGACGGCCTATTGCATGGGCGGCCCGCGCCTCGGCCATGCCCTGGGGTTGGCTGGCCCCCGGCAAGACCGCCAGCAGGGAAAGGCCGCCAACGGCAAGCCGGTAAAACTGCCGGTCGGAGCCGTCCCCGGCCATCCTTTGGGCCACCCGGATCTCCGGGTCAAACCCCTGCGCGGCCAGCAGCCTGTCCAGCCCCTGCCTTTGCTGATCCGTAAACACCTTAATCCCCCCCGATGATGATACTGTCCGTCACGATGCTGCCCGGGGCAACCCTGGCCCCATCCCAGACTACGACCCGCGTCAGG
Organism: Deltaproteobacteria bacterium; assembly: GCA_021847425.1. Taxonomy (GTDB): domain Bacteria; phylum Desulfobacterota; class Desulfobulbia; order Desulfobulbales; family Desulfurivibrionaceae; genus Thiovibrio. The sequence continues at coordinate 28,326 of JAJZRF010000029.1, forward strand.
CTGGCCCCCTCGCCGATGGTTGCCCCATGCCCGATGGAGACCCACTCCTGAAGCGAGACCCCTGCCCCGAGCACTGCGTCTTTCCCGAGATAGAAAGGACTGCCCCCATCGCCTGCGGAAAATCCGGGCAATCTTTTTTTGAGCAGAATATCCTCGTGGAGCTGCAGGTAATCCGCCGGGGTGCCCATATCGGTCCAGAAATGGCCCGAGACCACCAGCCCCTGAATAGTGCCCCCGCGTTTGAGCAAGTCGGCATAACAGTCAATGATGTTATAAAAAACGCCCTCGGGGATGCGGGACAGAACCGCAGGGTTGATGACCTGCACCCCGGTGAAGGCCAGAAGGCGCTCGCCCTGTCCCGCTGGACCGGAAAACCCCACGATCCTGCCCTGGCCATTCACCCGGACATTGTTGAACCGCGGACAGTCGTGCAGCACCATGGTCACATCCGCGCCAAAGGCGCAATGGCTCCCATAAGCCGCAGCCAGATCAAGATCGTGAACAATATCGCCGTTGACCGCAAGAAAGGGGGTATCGCCGAAATGGCTTTGCGCCAGCCGCAGGCCGCCCCCGGTTCCCAGCTCCAGATCCTCCATCTGCACCTGAACGTCCCCTTGGCCGTGGAGCATACCCCTGATCTGCTCCCGGAGATGGTGGGCATTGACCACGATCCCCTCTGCCCCGCTCCGGCGGAGCTGGGCCAGGGTATGGGTCAGAAGGGGGGTGTCGAGCACCGGGAACAGCGGCTTGGGACGTTTCAGGGAATAGGGGTGCAACCGGGTTCCGAACCCGGCGGCCAGAACCATGGCTTTCATGAGATGCATCATCCTGATGGCTGAGTACAGGTAACGAAAAAACTACAGCAGGTAACTGTTCAGCAGCGCCGCTTAGCTGCTGCCACAGATGCGCGGAAGAGGTCTGCGAAGTGGCTGTTGCACATGAGCAGGCCGATGACAGCTAAGCGAGTTTACGAGACTTCGGATGTGGTGCTGCTGAACAGTTACTACAACGACAAGGTTCCGTCCGCTAGCTCCTCCACCCCGACCACGACAATCCCGGCCCGGTTCGCCATGTCGATCACGGCCTCCCGGTCAAAGAGCAGGGATTGGCCTGTTTCCACCGCCAGGACAGCACCTTTGACCGAGGCCATGGTCTCGATGGTTTTCCCGCCGATGGCCGGAAGATCGAAACGGAAATCCTGTTTCGGTTTCTTCACCTTGACGATCACCACCTTTTCTTTCCCCAGCGAGCCGCCCCGGGCGATGGCGGCATCCGTTCCCTCAATGGCCTCAACCGCCAGCACCGTGCGGTCCCGGACCACAACGCACTGCCCGATATCAAGGGCGCCGATGGCCCGTGCGGTCCGCCAGCCGAAGCGGATATCCTCAAGCTGCTCGGCCGTGGGCTTTTTCCTGGTGAGAACCCCTTTGGGAAAGAGCAGATCCTTGAGGTAGAGGGTCGATTCCAGAACGTGGATGCCTTCTTTTTCCAGGGCCTCGGCCACTGCCCGCAGGATCGCGTCGTCCTGCCGGACATCTATCTTATTCCACAGAGTCAAACCCTTGAGGTCCGGCCATACATCCTTGAAAATTTTGGTTTTGGTGATGGCGCCCAAAAAAACGGCTTCGCTGACCCCATGTTCCCGAAAGAAACCTATGATCCGGCCAAGCTGGCCGAGCTTTACCCAGCAGAACCTGTCGGCGACGGTTTCAAGCTCGGGCCAGGACTCCCCCTGGTGTGCGACGATCACCACCTCGCGCCCCGCCTTCCTGGCCGCCTCGGCAAAGAGTTTCGGGAACTGCCCGCCGCCGGCGATGATCCCGATCCTATTCTTCGTCATCACCGGCCATACGGACAACACTGCGTTTTGAAGTGGCAAAAAAATTCACCAGTCTGGCAACCGGCTCACAATCGGGAATCTCCGCGATGGTTTTGGCAAGCGCCTCCTGCAGCAGCAATTCCGGGCTGCGGAAGATAATCTTGTAGGCCTGCCCCAGTTTTTTGATGTCCTCCGCGGTAAAGCCGGATCGACGCAGGCCGATCCGGTTAATGCCCGTTACCCGCATCTGGTTGCGGATGCCGGCCATGATCACATAGGGGGGCACATCCTTGCTGAGCCCTGACATGCCGCCGATGTAGGCATACTCCCCGATCCGGACGAACTGATGCACGGCGGTAAGCCCCCCGATGATCACCCGGTCGCCGACCTCGACATGCCCGCCCAAGGTGGCGGCGTTGGCCATGATGACATGGTCCCCGACCACGCAGTCATGGGCGATATGGGTGTAGGCCATCAGCAGGTTGCCGCTGCCCACCGTGGTCACCCCATGGCCGCCCGGGGTGCCGCGATGGATGGAAACGTACTCCCTGATCTGATTATCATCGCCGATCACCAGCCGGGTGGGCTCGTTGTTGTATTTCAAGTCCTGGGGCGGGCCGCCGATATTGGTAAAGGAACCGATGGTATTGCGGGCGCCGATGGTGGTAAGTCCCGTGACCACGGCATGGGGGCAGACCACGCAATCGGGGCCGATCACCACCCCTTTTTCGATAACGGCATAGGGGCCAACCGTGGTGGAGGCATGGACCTGCGCCTCGGGATCAATAACTGCGGTAGGATGTATGTTCATTATACCTTCGCTTGGGTTTGGTTAGGTGGGGCGCCACAAAAGTGGAGGAAGAATCGGGCAGGCGGCTCAGGCAAACGTGGCCATGAGCTCCGCTTCGGCCACGAGCTTGCCATCGACAAAGGCCTTGCCGTCCATCTTCCAGAATCTGGCTTTGCGTTTGCTCACCGAAAGCTCGTAATGGAGCTGGTCGCCGGGCACCACCTTCTGCCGGAACTTCACGCCCTCAAGACCGGCAAAATAGACAAGTTTGCTGGCAACCGCTTCGGGATCGGTGACATAGGCAAGAATCGCCCCGACCTGGGCCATGCCTTCGAGGATCAAGACCCCGGGCATGACAGGCTGCCCGGGGAAATGCCCCTGGAAAAAATTTTCGTTCATGGTCACATTCTTGTACCCCCGGATGGACTCGCCGAGATGCATCTCAACAATCCGATCCACCATGAGAAAGGGATACCGGTGCGGCAAAATCTTCAGTATTTCCAGAATATCAAGCTGTTGCAAATCAGAATTCATCCCAGGTCTCCTCTCTAATTTCTCTAAGCCGACCGCCTTTCCGGCAAACAGTCCGGCCATTCAGCCATTGTTGCCGAGGCTTTCATCCTCGCCTGGCGTCATTGCCCGGGACAACTCGGCAACCCTCCGGCGCAATTCCCGCAGTTCCCGCACCATTTCCGGGAGTTTCGCATAGACGGCGCTGGACCGCAGCCAGGTTTTATGGGGGATCGCCGGGATGCCGGCCACGACGGCGCCCGGCTCCAGATTGTTATGCACTCCTGATTTGGCCGCAATCATTACCCGGTCCCCAAGATGGATGTGCCCGCTGAGACCGACCTGTCCGCCCAGAACCACATTGTTGCCGGTGGTGGCGCTGCCGGCGATGCCCACCTGGGCGACAAGCAAGGCGTCTTCCCCAATGACCACATTATGGCCAAGCTGCACGAGGTTATCGATCTTTGCCCCCCGCTTGACCCAGGTCTTGCCGAAGGTGGCTCGATCAATACAGGTGTTGGCGCCGATCTCCACATCGTCATCAATCTGGACCACGCCGACCTGTGGCCGTTTGACGTGGTGCCCGTTTTCATCGGTGGCATAGCCGAAGCCGTCACTGCCGATCACCGCACCACTGTGGATGATGACCCGGTTCCCGATCCGGCAGCCGTGGCCGATCGTGACATTGGCATACAACACCGCATCATCGCCGATGACGGCATCATCGTAGACAACCACTCCCGGATGGAGCGTTATCCGCCGCCCCAGCCGGACCCGGTTGCCAAGATAAACCAGCGGACCGATGGAGACCTCGGCGGGGATATGGCAATCATGGCCGACCACCGCCCGCGCATCGATGCCGGTGGCGGCAAACGGCTCGTCAACAAACAGGGCATGGATGCGGGCCACGGCCAGATAGGGGTTCCTGACCCGGATCGCCGAGCCGTTGATCCCGGTGGCTGCGGCGGGAACAATAATCGCCGCGGCCCTGCATTCGGCAAGCCGAGCCCCATGTTTCAGATCGGCGACAAAGGTTATCTCGCCCTCGCCGGCGCTGTCAAAATCAGCAACCCCGCCAATAAGCACCTCTGGGTCACCAACCAGCTCCCCTTGAACCAGGGCAGCCAGTTCCGCAAGACGTTTTTTCTCACCAGCCATGTCCTCGCCCTCTCTCTGCCTGTCGGATGCACCGCAGCATCCCGGGACATAAAAAGAAATCGCCGTTGTTCACAAATAATTGCGACATTAAGAATACCCTGGCCGGCAGCAGCGAAGCGGCGTAAGGAGCCGAACGGCTCCTAAAAAAAAAGACGGGCTGCCTCCTTGCTGCCAAGGGAAACACAACCCGTCTCGATAAGCCGTCGTAGCAAAACAACCTTGCCGTTTGCATGGCAAAAACGGATAAAAATCCGTAACGGAACGGCCTGGACTGCCTTGATTCCGTAACGGCTCCTAAACGCGTCAGCGGCGGAAATGCGCACCAGCAAAAGGGTGCTATTCTCCGTTAATCCTGGAACGCAGGAGTCCGGACGGCTTGAAGGTTACAACCTTACGGGCATCCAGAATCAGCTCATCACCGGTCTGGGGATTTCTCCCCCGCCGGGCATTTTTCTTTTTTACGTTGAACTTACCAAAACCACTGATCAAAAGATCCTCACCGGTATTCAGGCATTTTTTGGCAATGCGCAGAAAAGCCTCAACGGCCTCGGCAGCCTGGGCCTTGGTGAAGTTGTGATTTTGATATACCTTTTGGACAAGATCCGCCTTTGTCAGGGTCATGGGGCACCCTCCTTTATTGACTCATAACATGTTCAACCAATTGATAATTGTCAAGAAATATATTTCAAGGCGGTCTTGCCGGCATACCTGCCCGCAGCGCCAAGCTCGTCCTCAATCCGCAGCAACTGATTGTATTTGGCGACCCGATCGGTCCGGGAAGGGGCGCCGGTCTTGATTTGCCCGGTATTCAGGGCCACGCTGAGATCGGCAATGGTCGTATCTTCTGTCTCGCCGGAACGATGGGAGATGATCGAGGTATATCCGGCGCGGTGGGCCATCTCCACGGCATCCAGGGTTTCCGTCACCGTGCCGATCTGGTTGAGCTTGATCAGGATGGAGTTGGCTACCTCTTCCTTGATACCCTTGGCCAGGATCTTGGTATTGGTGACAAAGATATCGTCCCCGACCAGCTGCACCTTACCCGCCAGTTTCTTGGTGAGCTTCTTCCAGCCGGCCCAATCGGCCTCGGCCAGTCCGTCTTCAATGGAGACCAGCGGATATTTCTTCACCCACCCCTCATAAAAAGCGATCAGTTCGTCCGCCGACTTATTAGCCTTTTTCTCCGCGGCAAGCACATAGCATTTCTGCTTCGGGTCATACAGTTCGCTGGCCGCCACATCCAGGGCGATAAAGATATCCTTGCCCGGCTTGTACCCAGCCTTGACAATGGCCTCCAGCAGGAATTCCATGGCCTCCTCGTTGGAGCGCAGATTGGGGGCAAAGCCGCCCTCGTCGCCAACCGCGGTCTGGAGCCCGGCTTTTTTCAGCACACCCTTGAGGCTGTGAAAGGTTTCAACCCCCATGCGCAGAGCCTCGGCAAAAGAACTGGCCCCGGCAGGCATGACCATGAACTCCTGGATATCCACATTGTTGTCGGCATGCGCCCCGCCGTTTAAGACATTCATCATCGGCACGGGCAGCACCTTGCCGTTCACCCCGCCCAGATAGGTATAGAGCGGCAACCCGACCTCTTCGGCGGACGCCTTGGCCACCGCCACGGAAACCCCGAGGATGGCGTTGGCGCCGAGATTTTTCTTGTTCTCGGTGCCGTCCAGCAGGAGCATGGCCTGATCGACAATCACCTGCTGGGTGGAATCAAGGCCGATGATGCCCGGGCCGATCTTTTCGTTCACATTGGCCACCGCCGTGAGCACCCCCTTGCCGAGATACCTTTTTTTCTTCGTGTCGCGAAGTTCCAAGGCTTCGCGGGTGCCGGTGGAGGCGCCGGACGGCACCAGGGCCCGGCCAACCACCCCGGAATCGAGGAATACCTCAACCTCAACGGTGGGGTTGCCCCGTGAATCCAGAACCTCTCTGCCCAACACACCGATAATCTCTCCCATTTTCTCCTCCAAATCTTATTAAAAAACCAATACAGGGTACTCCCTGAGAATCAACCGCCTACTGCCCCGGCCATACTGAAGATGGGCAGGTACATGGCAATAACCAGCCCGCCGATCATGCCGCCCAGAAAACACATCATCAACGGCTCAATCGCCGCAGTCAGGTTCTCCACGGCCTGGTCGACCTCTTCGTCATAAAAATCCGCAATCTTGGACAACATGACATCAAGGGCGCCGGTGGCCTCACCGACATTGATCATCTGCACCACCATGCCGGGGAACACCCCGGTCTCCTCCAGGGGCTCGGCAATGGCCCGTCCTTCGCTGATACTGTCCGTCACCCTAAACACCGCCATCTCAATGATCTTGTTGCCCGCGGTTCTCGCCACGACATTCAAAGATTCCAGGATAGGCACGCCGCTTTGCAGCATGGTGCCGAGGGTCCGGGTGAACTTGGCCACCGCCACTCGCCGCAAAAGAGGTCCGACAATGGGCATGTTCAGCATCATCCTGTCCATCTGGATACGACCCTTCTCCGTCTTGTATATCTTTTTCACCAGAAAAACCGCAGCAAAGATCGCCCCGATGATAAAAAGAAAATTCTTTTGCGCAAACTCGCTCATATTGACCACCATCTGGGTGGGGGCGGGAAGAGCGCCGCCAAAATCCGCGAACATCTTCTGGAAAACCGGCACGACAAAAACAAGCATTACCGCCATGACCACAAAGGAGATACAGAGGCAGATAACAGGATAGGTCATGGCGCCCTTCACCTTCTTCTTGAGCGCCATGTTTTTTTCCATAAAGGAGGCCAACCGGCTCAAGATGGTATCCAAAATACCGCCGACCTCGCCGGCCTCCACCATGTTGCAGTATAGAGTATCAAAACAGGTGGGGTGTTTTTTCATGGCATCGGCAAAGGTGGTGCCGGTTTCGACATCCGCCCTGATTGCCCGCAACACCTTCTTGAAAGAAGGATTCTCCATCTGTTCCCCCAGAATCTCCAGACTTTGCACCAGCGGCAGTCCTGCATCGATCATGGTGGACAACTGGCGGGTAAAGATAACCACATCCTTGCCGGTTATTTTGGGCTTTAAAAACGCAATATTTTCGAACATATCCTTGGGGGCTTCTTTCAGCATGGACACCGTTATCCGCATCTTTTTCAGATGCGATTGCGCCATGGCTTCGTTGGGCATCTCTATCTTGCCCTTGCGTTTTTCCCCATAGGAGTTGACCCCCTTCCAGATATAAAACGGCATATCCCTCTCCCTCTCGTTCTGAAATTAAACCGGCACTTCTATCTTATATCTTAAGATTTTCCCAAAAACAATAAATAGATAGCGTTTATTTACGCCTGAAAATTCCACGACGCCTATAATTTTTACCGGGAGAGAACCCCTTCCCGCCCCATATCGTTCTTCTTTTTTTATTGACACAGCAGGCGGGATAATTTAAATAAGCTGATTCTTTACTGAGATGTTGCGCCGGTTTGCGGCGGCTTCCTGACTACCCAACAAACAGCACCCAATCAGGGGATGAACGCGACTCCCGACCTGGGTTTCATTCGGAGGATGACAATGGCAAAAGCGGCTCCCAAGGATATGACCAGCAAATATACCACCGGCCAGTTTCAGCAGATCATCGACAAATGCGAAGGTTGCGAGCGCATGGTTGAGGTCGAGACGATAAAATATTGCTCCACCTACACCATGCCCGAAGCCAAATGGCGGCTGGGGCTTTGTAACTTTGCAACCCACGTGAAACCAGAGATCAGCGTATCCACACTCAAGATCAACCCCTTGAAGGCCTCAAAGCGCGCCGCCACGCAAGGCAAGAAAAAATAATCTTTTGTTCTGTACACAAAAAAAGCCCTTTCCGGAAACGGAAGGGCTTTTTTTGTGCCACCTCGCAGACAATTACAATATTGCCTTGGGATACAGGGCGCTCAATAATTTCTCGTCCTCCTTGATCTCCTTGAATCGCTCGTAGTTTTCCTGAAAATGGGCGGGCCTCTCCGCACTCCCGGCCACCCTCCCGGCCGCCTGGGCCAGAAGCTCTTCCGAGCAGTCATACACCGCCTGAAAAACCTTATCGACCACCAGCTGCGGATTTTTTTCATAGGGGGGAGGCGCCTTGATGATGGCAATGACCGCCTGCGCCACCGTGGGCTCGGCAATACACCGGAAAAGATCGGGAGCATCATAGATATCCGCGGCTGCCAGCATTTTCTCAATGGCATTGCCGCTCAACGAATGCAGCAGCCCGCGAACCCGCGCCGGATTGCCTTCCCCATCGGGCGCCATGAACAACTTGATGTATGGCGTGATTTCATGGGGGGTTAGAACCTCTTTCCGCAAAGCGGCTTCAAGCCAGCGCAGCTGCATTTCCGGACTTCTGGCCACAAAGGGCAGGTATTTCTCATACCATTTCCGTTTTTTCAGCACACCTTCACCGCTCTTGCACCCGTATTTCTCCGTCCTGCCCCCACTCGGGAGAACCGAACTTCCCGTTTAATTGCCCATGAGATATCATGGCCATATTTTCCAATCCTTACCCCCAGCAGGTGCCAGCGGCAAGTTATTTTGTCTTGGCCCCACATTTTGTTGAAATCGCAAACAACCTGCGATTACAACGGTTGTTGCTGTGTAACTCTTTAATTTCATGTTGCGGACCTGCGACCTTTTCCCCTTTTTCCGGGTTTGTCACATTTTCATTTGCCTGCAACGCGAACCGTTCTTACTCTTCTTCTATCAAGGAGGGCCGGAACACGTGAAAAACATCGCCATTACAGAGCATCTTATTACGAAAAAACCATTCTACCTTGAACAAGAAGAAGAACTGCTCATCGCCAGGACCGCGTATCTCAACTGCCTGCCGATTCTGCTAAAAGGCCCGACCGGCTGCGGCAAAACCCGGTTCATGCAGCGTCTGGCCTGGGAACTCGCCCGTCCGCTCATCACCGTATCCTGCCATGACGATCTCTCCACCAGCGACCTTGTCGGCCGTTTTCTCATCAAGGGAGGAGAAGCGGTCTGGATGGACGGCCCTCTCACCAAGGCGGTCCGGGCAGGAGCCATCTGTTATCTCGACGAGATCGTTGAGGCCAGAAAGGACACCACCGTGGTCATCCATCCCCTTGCCGATGACCGGCGGGAGCTGCCCATTGAAAAACTTGGGGAAACCCTGACCGCCCCGCCCGAATTCATGCTGGCCATCTCCTACAATCCCGGCTACCAGAGTGTTCTCAAGGATCTCAAGCAATCCACCCGCCAGCGGTTCGTTTCCTTTGAATTCAACTATCCCCCGGCCGAACTGGAGATCAGCATTGTGCGGGAAGAATCAGGCATCGAGCAGCCGATTGCGGAAAAACTTGTCCGGCTGGCAGCCATGACCCGGAGCCTGAAAGATTCGGGGCTGCAGGAGGGGGCAAGCACCCGGCTCCTGATCCATGCCGGCAAACTCATCAAAAGCGGAATCGCCCCACGCACTGCCTGCCGGGCCACGATTACGGAGACACTGACCGATGACCATGAAATGCTGGCCGCCCTTGAGGAAATGGCCAGTTCTCTCTTCTGAAACACGTTGCCATGGACACACGCGAACTCAAGGCCAGATTTGCCCAGGCTGTCCTGCCGGACATCCTGAACGACTGGGAAATCGAAGAGATAATCGAGCCCCTGCAGGGTTTGCCCGATACGGCGCTGCAGGAAATTTTCCGTCAGATCACGGCAATCTGGCCGGTGAGCCATGCCCTGTGCAATAATTTCCTCCAGGCGGTCACACAGGGACTTACCTGCCTGCATCCCTCCCAGCTTGGCGATTGGGTCAAGGCCATCCTTGCGGCCTATGAATCCGGGGGACTGCATCAGTCCCGGCAACTCCTGGAACGGGTGGAAGAAACGTTTCTCTGCACGATCCGGGGCGAGACCGGCATCAGCCTTACCGAAATCACCGGCAGGCTGCAACCTTATGCCAACGGGCTGGCCGGACACCCGCTGGAGCTGGTCCCGGGCCAGGATATCTACACGGACACGGCGGCGATCCATCTCCCCCGCAGGATCGCTGTCCTGCCGAAACAGACGGACAATTTCCTGCTCTACAAACTCATCATCTCCTTTCAATGGGCTTTTATTGCCATCGGCACCTTTTCGCTTCACCTCCCGGAAGACGGCGCCCCGGCGATTACCGCCGCGGCAAAACAATACCACACCGTTTTGCCGCCAGAATTCGCGGGCCTCGACGATTTCTTCGACCTGTTCCCGGACCCGTCCGTTGCGGCCCATCTTTTCCACCTTGGCGAAACAGCCCGGGCCACCGCCTTTCTCCGGGAGAGGCTTCCCGGCCTCATGCGGGAAAGCGGTCCGCTCTTCCAAACCCTTGCCCGGACCATCCCCCAAAACGCACAAGGCTCCACCGGAGACCTGCAACGAAGCATCCTTCTGCATGCCGAGTTGGGCACCCACGCCGAACCTCCCGCGGCAACGCCCACAAACAAGATTTTTAACGTGTTATTTCAACATGATAAGACCAACTACGACTCTGCCTGTTTTGCAGCGGCGGCCTATGACTGGTTCCTTAGCCAGGCCGGGGAGCCTTGCCCACCCATGATCTTTCAGGGCGTGCTGCGCCCGGCGGAGGTTATGGCGGTAAAGCGCAAAAAAAGAATGGCGGCCAAGGAGCAATTCATTGAAGCGCTCGCCGCCGCCATCAAAGCGCAAACGCCCCAGAATGTCCCAATCGAAAAAGAAAAAAACAAAGCTCTGGGTACGGGATTTCCTGAGCTGGAAGGCCAGACCGCCGTGGTTATCCCGCCCGACGGGGCCGGAAAAAATCACCGGGATGCTGAGTCGCAACAGGAGAAAACCGCTGAGTTCATCACCATTGACGACAGCCGGATCGACTTTCCGGACAAACTTAAAAAACTGGCCAGGGAAATCGTCGAGGATCTCGGCCAGATTCCACCCCAGTATATCTCAAGCGCCAGGCAGGCACCGGGCAAGGCGCTGGCGCAGGGCAACGCCCCGCCCGCCCAGGAGGGGGGAGAAGCCCTTGCCGGAGCCAACCACCTCTCCATCTATGACGAATGGGACTACCGGCGCTCCGGCTTCCGCAAAAACTGGTGCTCCCTTGCCACCAAGAAAATTATCCCGGTCACCGGCGCCTTTGTCGGCAACACCTTGGAGAAATACCGCGGCCACCTGACCCGGCTCAAACACCAGTTCGAAATGATGCGCAACCAGGAACGCTTTATCCGGCGGCAAAAAGACGGAGACGAAATCGATCTTGACGCTCTCATCGAAACGCTTGCCGATATCAAGGCCGGCCTTTCCCCCGCAGAGGAACTCTTTATCCGGCTGGCCCGGGACAAACGCAATATCAGCGCCCTCTTTCTCGTCGACATGTCCTCTTCGACCGAGGGGTGGGTCAACACTGCCATCAAGGAATCCCTGCTCCTCATGTGCGAAGCCCTGGAAGTTCTGGGCGACACCTACGGCATCTACG
>JAJZRF010000068.1:0-4205 GCA_021847425.1 Deltaproteobacteria bacterium
CCCTATACCTGCTACCGCCGCCTCTACACCTACCATCTCGACCTCAAGGATCTCCCGGCCATCGATGATCCGGATCTCATCGGCACCTGGATCGAGGACGAAACCGCCATCCTCTTTTTCCACCGGCCCAAGGAGCGGCTGGTCAAAAGTCTCTGCGAGGCCTCGGGGGCAAGGGTTATCTATCAGGCGGACCTGGATTATACGGATTGGGAAGCGGGGAGGGAAATCGGCCCCTTCACGGTGGACGGCTTTACCGTAGCCCCGGTCTGGGAAAAGATAGAGGCGGATATTTCGCTGGACCCGAGCGTTATCTTCGGCAGCGGCTTCCATCCCTCCACCCGCCTCTGCCTGGAAGGGCTGCGCAAGTATGCCTCCAGCCCGGAAATCGCCATCAACACCGCCCTTGATCTGGGCTGCGGCACCGGGCTTTTAGCCATCGCCGCGGCCAAGCAGGGGGTGGGCCGGATTACCGCCTGCGACAACAACCGGCTGGCCTGCCAGGTGGCCCGGGCAAACTGCCACACCAATGGGGTGGAAGACCGGGTCACGGTGCTGGAGGGTGATTTGCGCCGGCAATGCCCGGACACCAGGGTGGACCTGGTAATGGCCAATCTGTATAAGGGGTTGATGCTTGAACTTTTCCAGAATCCGGATTTCTGGCAGGCAAAACTCTACCTGCTCTCCGGCTTCATCTCCGGCATGGAAGAGGATCTACTGGCCGCTCTGCCGCAAAGCGGAATCACCTTTCTGGAAAGAAGGCGAAACGACCGCTGGTGCTGCTGGGCCCTGCTGCGGCAACTGTAAACGTTTACGATTGGAGGGAAGCCTCTTTTCTTTAGCTCTTGGCGAACAAACCGGCAACGAACGCGGAGCGTTGCCCCAGCTTTCAGCGGGACTCGCGGCTGCGCCGCAGATACACCGGGCATTGCCTGCGTTTTTCCCTCGCGCAGTCGCCAACCTCCCAGCACGGGGCATAGTGCAGCAACCTGCCTATGGAGGCAATGGTGATTCCGCCGCCATGGATCATGCCAAAAAGACACCGGATCCAGGCAATGTCATCGGCGCTGTAATACCGCCATTTGCCCTTGCGGCTCGGGGTGACAAGCCCCGCTTTTTCATAGTTGCGCAAGGTGCGCGGGTGCAGGTCCAGCATATTGGCCGCCGCGGAAATCCGGTAGACCGAAGGGTGGGTTTGGCATGGCATGGGCAATCCTTCTTTTTTCCTCTAAAATTTGCGACAACCGGGCTCAATCCCCCTTCAACGGGAAACTGAACGTTATTTTGGTATATTTTCCTTCTTCCCCGCCGAGCAGCAAGATCCCGCCATGTTCTTCAACAATCCGGCGGCAAACAGCAAGCATCCGCACCCACCCCTGGGGGAGGTCTCCCTTGCCGTATCCGGGATCAGGCGGATTATCCGGCGGAATCACCGCCCCGGAATCAATAATGCTGATCTGAAATACCCGGCCCTGGAGATTCTCCACCACGGTCCGCGTGATAATGGCAAGTTTTTTCCGCGGATCCCTGCCCACAAACCTCTCGGCAAGCGCAGTCCGGACGCTGTTGAGAATACACAAGAAAACCTGCTGCATTTGCTGGGCGTGCACCGGCACCACCGGCGGCGCAGCCTCCAGATCGGTCTCCATCTGGATGCCCTCGCTTTTCAGATGATAGCCGATGAGCAGCAGGGCGTCCTCCAGCACGGTGGCCACGGGCAGGAACTCTCCCGCCACCTGGCTTTCTTCCTGACCATAGCGGATAAACTTGCGGACTATTTCCGCTATGCGCTCTCCGGCCTCGATAATCTTGACCAGCAGCTCGTTTTCCGGCTGGCCGGGGCTCATGAGCTGCTCCTCATCGGCCAGCACCTGCGCATAGTTGATCAGGCCGTTGCTGAGATCGCTCACCTCGTGCGCGACTCCACCGGCCAGAGCCGCGATCATCTCCAGCCGCAGGCTTGCCTCCCCATCCCCGATCCCTTCCGGCAAGACAAGGGGATAGCCCACCAGAATCAACCGTTCAGGCTCCCCTTCCACCTCCCGATCCGGGACAATCCGGCACAGAAACCGCCTGGAGGAGTTGCTTCCGGAAAACATCAGCTCGGCGCCCTCTTCCGAGCGCAACGCTTCCAGCAGCCCGGGAGCGTCGCTGACCAACCCCGCCTGGACCGGCCCCAGAAAATCACGCCAGGACCGGCCGGAAATCTGGCCGGCCGCATACCCCGCCATGCCTGCAAAAACAGGGTTCACTCCCAGAATGACCCCTGACGGCGACAAAATCAGCTGAATCACCCGCAACGCATCCAGAAGCCGGGCATGAAGATTTTCCCGGCTGAGCAAATGCTGCTGCCCTTCAAGGGTATGAAGGGCCAAACCGATATCCCCGGCCAACCCTTCGAGCAGCTCCAGCTCCCTGGTGTCAAACTCCATGGGGGAAAGAGCATAGATGGAAAGCACGCCGTGGACGGTATTCTGCCAGATAATCGGCAGGGCCGCGCAGGCCGCATGCCCATCGGCCAGGGGGGTTCCCTTGAGCAACCCCTTGGGAATCCCGGCCAAAATATCCATCCGCACCACCGGCGCCTTGGAACGCAAGGCCAGGGCCACCGGATTCTGCTCCAGCCCTTTTTCTTCGGCCTCGGTGAGCAGCACGGCCATGCAGGCCTCGCATTCCTTGTTGCTCATGGATGTCGCGGCGTCCGCGGTCACCGGCTGAATATCTCCGGTCCCGTCGGCCTGGCCTATCCAGACCAGGCAATACTCGTTGTTGGCGAGCAACGCCCGGCAGACTTCCTTGAACAGGGACTCCCTGGTTTTACTCCTGGCGATTGCCAGCTGGGCCCCCTTAACCGCCGAGGCCACCCGCTGAAACTTTGCCAACCCCTGGGCCGTGATGTCGCGGGCCATCAAAAGGTCGTGAAAGGAATAGGCCAGTTCGGAAATCTCCCCGCTTCTCCCGGCAATGGAAAGACCGGGCCGGGAGCCTGCGGCCACCTCTTTCACCTGCTGAACAAGATCCAGCAAGGGGGCAATCAGCCGCCTCTGAAAAAAAAGGAGCAAAACGATGATCAGGCTTACCACCATGGCCAGGGCGCCGATCACCACATTCTGAAAGCTGATCAGCTCCCGCTTGCCATGCTCGACCAGAACCCGGTCGAAAAGCATGAGCCTCTCTCCCAGAGTGCGGATGTCCGCATTGAGTTGCCGCAGCTGTTCGGGCCTGACCGGCCCACCGCTGATCTTTTGCACCAGCAGGACAAGGCCGGGCAGATCAATGGCGTTGGCCAGACTGAGCTTGTAATGACCGTCTATGAACCTGTTGCCGATGACGGAAGCCAGGTTGAGATTGAGTTCCTCCAGCTCCGAGCCCACCGATGCCAGCCCGGCATACTGCCCTTCCAGCAGGTTTTCGGTCACATGTTCACGGATAATGGCGAACTGGAAGATGAGTTTTTCAGTCTGTCGACTCACCTCGTCATGATTGCGGTACAGTTGATACTGCCTGATTCCCAGACACAACAGGGCCACAAGAATCAACGAGACCGAGACCGCGGTGGCATAGATTGTTTTCTTCAACGAAAATGCCATTTCTCTCAGCCCGGAGTTGCGGCAGGGCCGAAAAATCCGGCCCTGCCATTTTTCATCACTGACGCTGGCTTACTTTTTTTCCTTCCAGGTGTAGAGAATCGGCATCCTGGCCAGAACCGCCCGATAAACCACGATATACGTGGCATAGACGGTGATGACGATCACCAGTTCGCGCCAATGGGGAACCTCCCGGTACAATTTCCAGTTGAAGGCGATGAGCGCCGTATTCAACCGGTTCAAGGCGATGCCGAACACCGCAAGAATGGCGGCGAAACGGGCCAGGGAGGCGTTGCTGTTCCGCACGGCCGTGGTGTAGAAAATCAGCGGCAGGATGACGCCCACCAATATCTCGAACATGTACCACTGCCCCCAGCCGGTGAGCAGATACGCCCAGTTGTTGTCATGGGCAATCGCGATGATCTTGATGACCAGATAGGTGATCAAGGCAAAAGAAGCGCCCTTGGCCAGACCCAGGGTCAGCTTGCTCAGGTTGTTCAGATAATTTTCATCACACCGCCAGCGCATGAACCACTTGGTTAAGGTACTGACCACAATGAGCATGGACAGCCCGGCAAAAACCGCGGAAACGAAAAAGTGCAGCCATTGAAAGGGCGAGGA
>JAJZRF010000068.1:4305-7546 GCA_021847425.1 Deltaproteobacteria bacterium
CCAAGGAAGTCCTTGACATAACTAATGATCGGCTCTTTGCCCAGATGGGTGTCATAGCCGACCTGGTCAAAGGGCACGTCGGAGAGATACATCCAGGCCGTGCCGCCGACCTCGGTTTCGCCGTAGACCTGATCCACGTATTTGCCAGGTTTTTCACTGATCCGCTGATGGGCCAGCTTGAGGAGATCCTTGCGTTTGCCAAAGGTCATGACTTCCTGGGGGCAGGCTTCGACGCATGCCGGCGGCCTGCCGAACTTGAGGCGGGTGTCGTAGCACATGATGCACTTTTTTATTACCGGATTAAAGGGGTTGGAATAGCTGTAGGCCGGAACATAGAAAGGACAGGCCACCATGCAGGTCCGGCAGCCGACGCACACGGTCTTGTCATAGATTACCGCGCCTTCCGGCGTTTTTTTGTAGGCATTGACAAAACAGGAGGTCAGACAGGCGGGCTCGTTGCAATGGTTGCACTGCACCTTCCGGAAAAGGGGATGTTCGCGGCCCGGCACGTCATACTTCTGCACTACGGTGTAAGCCTTTTCCGATGTCCTTCTCGGCAGTCCTCCCTCGCGCTTCTCTGCAAATACCGACATATCGTCAAATGGTTTATCCGGCGCCGGCAACCCCTGCTCTTTGTTGCAGGCGGCTTCGCAGGTTCTGCAGCCGACACATTTGGTAAGATCGACAAGCACGCCCATGCTGTCCGGGTAGCCGACAAAAGTATGCGTTCCGGCCACTGCCTGTTTGCTTGTCCCGACGGCGGCGATGGCAGCGCCACCGGCCAGCCCGCCTTTCAAGAAACTTCTGCGGTTTAACTTTTTCATAATGTAACCCTCTGATATCGTTTCAGCGTAAGCCGTTGTATCAAAAATGCCCTTGTTCTTTCTCCGGCAAGGAAGGCATCCAGACCCGCAACCGGCTGTGCACGAAAACAGTCGCGGTCATGTCGATGGCTGTTCCCTCACAGCCCTTGGCCTCCAAGCCTCTCTGCCTTTCAAATCAATGCTCGCCCTCATGCTTGGTGGCAGCGGTTGGCGGCGGGGCGTATTTCCCCGAATGAAACAAGGCGTCGCCTTTATCGTTGCGGGTGTGGCAATCCTGGCAGCCCGTTGGTCCGCCCATGGTGGTGTGGCAGCCGAGGCATTTCCGATGATAGGCCCCTTTCAGGCCAGGCTTGCCCCTGTGATACAGCTGCGGATTTTCCTCGAGTTTTTTCAGGTATTCCGCGGAAAATGGCTTGTCGGAATGGCAGTCCTTGCAGGCAACGCCGCTCGTTTTATCCCCGGCCTTGTGACAGCGGGCGCAGTTCGGGTCGATGGGTGCTGCCCCTGTTGTGTGGTGATGGCACTCGGCGCAGCTTGCCGCAACCCCGGTATGCATGGCATGATCAAAGGTCACGGCGGAATAATAATTTGCCAGGCTGCCAAGCTCCACCGTGCCAGGGCCCTCCCCGGCCCAACTCTGTGCGGCAAGTGGCGCGGTCAGGAGCATAAGCGCCGCCATCCCCAAGAGTGTCTTCTTTCTTCCTCCCATGTTGGTCTCCTTCTGAAAAGGTAATCTCGTAAAAAACGAACTCCGTTTGCGTTATCTGCGCGCCTGGGGAATTCCCTCCGCCAAGGCGTGGACTTCAGGCCCATTCGGGCGGCATTCCAGGGGTTCCGCCATTTGATTAAGCACATCCTGTGCCAAGCGTTGCTCCTGGCTTGATTAAGAGCTTGTCCGTAAATAAGCTTTTCAGGGATCGCGCCGGATTTTGAGACGGATTTGGTCGGGACGATTGAGCAAAACCACAGGCGTAGCAGCGCTACGGCGAGGATTTTGCGATTGAGGAGCGGCCAAAGACGGCCAAAAGCTGGATGCGAGCACCAAAGATTTATTTACGGACAAGCTCTAAGCCTGCCGCCACACTACGGGACAAGAATCCCGATCAGACACCAGCGGGAAAAGCGGAGTCAGGGTCTCGGGAAAAACAGGAGGAGGGGACAATCATCTTGGATAATTGCTGGTCGAGAAGGATTGTCTGGAGGGAGGCAAAAAAACAGCACCCGGATTTTTCCGGTGCGCCAGCGTAGTGCTCTGCAGCGGACAAGTGTTGCATGCAACACTTGTGTAGCGCCACATGTGTTGCATGCAACAGGTCGCGCAAGGGCCGGCGAGGCTACGCTGAAAGCCCGGTTTGCGCTCTATTTTCCTCGGTCAATTTGGGGCAGGTCACGATGATATCAACCTCTTCCGCATCAATGGTCTCATTGAGCAGAAGCACCTCGGCCAGCTTATGCAGGAAGGCTATTCTCCCCTCAAGAACAATGATCGCGTCCTGATAGCATTCCGCGATGATCCTGGTGACCTCCTCGTCAATCGCCCTGGCGATCTCCTCACTGTAGGGACGCTGCCGCGAGCCAATGCCGAGAAAGCCCTGATCAGGGGTGACAAAAGCCCTTGGCCCAAGCCGTTCGCTCATGCCGAATTCGCAGACCATGCGGGTGGCGATTTCCGTTGCCGCCTGCAGATCATTGCTGGCGCCGGTGGACAACTCATTGAAGATGATTTCCTCCGCTGTTCTGCCGCCGAGCAAGATGGTGATCCGGTTGGTCAGATACTCCTTCGAATAGGCGTGGCGATCATCAATGGGCACCTGTTGCATGACGCCCATGGCCTGGCCTCTGGGGATGATGGTAATCTTGTGCACGGGATCGGTGTTGGGCAGGACCTTGGCAATAATGGCATGTCCGGCCTCATGGTAGGCCGTAACCCTGCGCTGCTGCTCGCTGATGACCAGCCCCGTTCGTTCGGCGCCCATGAGAATCTTGTCCTTGGCATCCTCGATGTCGCTGAGCTGGATTCCCGGCTTGCCCTTGCGCGCCGCGGTCAGGGCAGATTCATTGATGAGGTTGGCAAGTTCGGCTCCGGTGAACCCCGGCGTGCCTTGCGCCACAACCTGCAGATCAACGTCCGGGTCCATGAGCACGTTGCGGGAATGCACTTCCAGGATCTGGCGCCGCCCCTTGACATCTGGAGGCATGATGGTGACCTGGCGATCAAAACGCCCCGGCCGCATCAAGGCGGGATCGAGAACATCCGGCCTGTTGGTTGCCGCTACGATGATGACGGTCTGATCGCTCTGGAACCCATCCATCTCGACCAGCAGGGCATTAAGGGTTTGTTCCCGCTCATCCTGGCCGCCCATGGCCCCGGCAGCCCCGCGGCTGCGGCCCACCGCGTCTATCTCATCGATGAAGAT
>JAJZRF010000069.1 GCA_021847425.1 Deltaproteobacteria bacterium
CGGGCCTTTCACCGCTGCGTCTGGATCATTGTCCATGAAACCGGCAGGCCCAGAATCGAGATCATGAACGAGATGGTTCGCGATTTCCTGATAAAACACGACTGTTGACCGGACCCCTCCTTGACCGCACGGGCCGCCTCAGCTACTATGGTCTAAACCATAACAATAGGTCTGCTGATGCCCGGGGCTCCCCTGACCAACGAACAGCGCTTCGCGCTGATCCAGAAATATATCGAGCGGATGCCGAGCCTGTCCACCACGGTGACAAAGGTTTTGGAGGTCTGCAATCGCCCCAACACCTCGGCCAACGACCTGAACCGGGTCATCGCTCTGGACCCGGTTCTGACCGGGCAGGTGCTCAAGCTCATCAACTCGGCCTATTATTCCCTGCCCAACCAGATCAGTTCCCTCACCCGGGCGATCATCATGCTCGGGATCAACACCGTGAAAAACCTGGCCTTGAGCACTGCGGTCCTGGGCAGCATGGGCAGGGAAGACTCCTTTCGCTCGTTGTCCATGGATGCGTTCTGGACCCACTCCCTCTGTGTGGGGGTGATGGCCAAGGCCCTGGCCGGCCTCAAGGGAATCCCCGGCATGCTGCAGGAGGAGTTTTTTGTTGCCGGCCTGCTCCACGATCTGGGGAAAATCCCCCTGAACAACTGTTTTGCCGAGGAATACCGGCAGGTGCTGGAGTTATCCGGGATTGAGCAGGGGCCATTGCCAAGAGCCGAGGAGCTGATCCTGGGCTTCGGCCATGACCAGGTTGGGAAGATGATCGCCGACAAGTGGCAGCTCAACCTCACGCTCACTGAAATGCTCCGCTTCCACCACGCCCCGGAAAAAGCCCCGGCCGATAACCGGCAGCTCGTTGGGGTAGTGGCCCTGGCGAACACCTACGCCAACCTTTTTGACGTAGGTTCTGCCGGCGACCGCTACCCGGACGTGTCCAGGGTCAGCGAGCTTCTCGCCCAGATCGGCCTGAAATGGCTTGATCTTTCAAGCCTGCACCTGGTTGTGCAGCAGGAAATCGAAAAGGCCCGGGTTTTTCTCCAGGTCGCCAGGGAAACATCATGAGCATGCGGATCAAATTCTGGGGGGTCCGGGGCTCCATCCCCTGTCCCGGCCCAAAAACCATGAAGTATGGCGGGAACACGGCCTGCATAGAGCTGCGCTTCCCGGAAATAAATCGTCTCATCATCATCGACGCCGGTTCCGGCCTCCGGGAGCTGGGCAATTTCATGATGGCCAACGATTTCAAGCAGGGCCCGATCAACACGGATATCTTTCTGACCCATACCCACTGGGACCATATCATGGGATTTCCCTTCTTCACCCCCATCTATGTTCCCGGCAGCACCATCAGGGTACATGGTCCGGTCAGTTTCGAGGGCGACACCCTGGAAAAGATCGTGGGCGGCCAGCTGACCTACCGGTATTTCCCGGTGCGCCAGGCAGAACTTGCCGCCAAGATTGAATATATTGATCTCAAGGAGGGGGAGCGCGATCTGGGCGACGGCATTACCGTAACGGCAAAATACCTGAATCATCCCATCCTCTGCCTTGGCTACCGCTTTGCCTGGCGGGGGAAGACGCTCTGCACGGCCTATGACACCGAGCCGTTCCGCAATGTTTTCTGCACGGACCCGCAAGACCCTTCCTATGACGAAGGCATGGCCACCGAGGGCGAGTTGGTGGCCGAGGAACAAAACTCCATTTTGGAACGGTTTTTTTCCGGGGTGGACCTTTTGGTGCATGACACCCAGTACACCCACGAGGAATACACCGCCAGATTCTTGGGCTGGGGCCATTCCTCTTTTGAGCATGGCGTAGCCGCAGCCAGGCGTGCCGGGGTGAAATCCCTGGCCCTGTTTCATCATGATCCCATGCGCACCGATGACCAGATTGATGATTTGACGGGAAAATATTGCACCCGGGCGGGGCAGGGCGCCACGGAAATTTTCTTTGCCCAGGAGGGCGCGGAGCGAGATATTTAAGGCAAACGGGGAAAATATTATTGTTTGGGGGCAATGTTGTCGATGGGTATTATGACAGAAAATCAAGGAGAAGCAATAAAGCCCGGCAAGGGAACAGCCACAGGTTGGGGGAAACAATGGTTATTTCCGATGAAATCAAATTTCCACGCCCGATACGAATCAATCCGTACCGCAGGGCAAAGAAAGTCGACCCCATTGACGGTCTTAGCCATGTTGCGCGGATAGGCGCCTTCAAGCGGGAATGGCAGCGGGACAAAAATGCGCGCCGACAGCAGGAGCAATCCCTTTTTCCCACATCCGAAGAAGCCTCGATCCGGCGTTTGGTGGACCAGGTCAATGCCCACTTCGAAACACAGCAAATCCTCATCCATCTTGTACTTATCAAGGACCAACACGGCTATGCCCTTGATCTCTATGATTGCAGCACCAATGAGCAATGCTCCATTATCGGCGATGTGGTGATTGATCTCAACGATCTGCCGGTTCTGCTGAAAAATCTCCAGCGGGAAGCAGGCATTCTCCTCGACACCGTCTCATAATTCGCCCAATTCCTTTTATCTTTTTCTTCAATTCCCCTTATATTTTTCTTGTTGAAATATGGGTTGAAACGTGCTACCAATGCCTTTCATATTCTGAATGGTCATTCAGGATGCAGGGGTTTTCCCCTAAAATTCAGGGGCCTCGGGAAGGAAATGCATGCTGCTGCAAGAACTGCTCATCGAAAATAAAGGCGAAATTCTGGATGCTTGGGTTGACCAGGTACTGACAACCTACCCGTCGGATGGCGCCAGAATTTTCAAAAAAGAAAAGGACCAGTTTGCCAATCCGGTGGGCTTTGCAGTGAAAAGCAGCCTCTGGGAAGTATACGGTTTGCTTTTTGAAAAGAACGAAGTCGAAAAAATCGTTTCCGCCTTGGAGCAGCTGGTCCGGATCCGGGCCGTGCAAATCTTTGCCCCATCCGAGGCGGTCTCCATGGCCTACACGCTGAAAAAAGTGGTCAAGTCTGTCTGCCGGAAGGAAAAAGTGGTGGACCTGGACGGCTGGCTGGCATTTGAAGAAAAGGCCGACATCCTGGCCTACACCTTGTTCGACCTGTATGCCGCCAGCCGGGAAAGATTGTACCAGACCAGGATCGCGGAGATCAAAAGTGGAAACAACATCACAACGGATGGCGGTTGCCCTTCGAAACTGATGGAAGGAAATAGCGCCCGAAAGGCGGAGCTTAAAACCATTAATGTGTAGGTAAACATGATGCGAGGTAACAGTAAATGAGAATCCTGAATCCATTTATCGCAGTGTTGGCGCTTATCGCGGTTGCCTTGGTGGCCGCCCAGGTGCCGGGTGGGCAGGTGCTGGTGGGGATCATCTTGCCCTATCTTGCCTTTGCCCTCTTTTTAGGAGGGGTTGTCTATCGCGTGCTGCAATGGGCAAAATCTCCCGTTCCCTTCCGGATTCCGACCACCTGTGGTCAGGCCAACTCCCTGCCGTGGATCAAGCAGAACAAAATCGACTGCCCCTCCACCAAACTCGGGGTCATCGCCAGGATGTTCCTGGAGGTCTTCCTGTTTCGCTCCCTGTTTCGCAACACCAAGGCGGAGATGCACGACGGCCCGAAACTGGTGTATGGCTCCAGCAAGTTTCTCTGGCTGTTCGCCATACTGTTCCACTACTGCTTCCTGGTCATTGTCCTCCGCCATATGCGGCTGTTCATGGACCCGGTTCCCGGGTTTGTGTCGGCCCTTGAGTTCGGCGACGGCTTTCTCCAGATCGGCGCCCCGGTTTTCTACCAGACCGATGCCATATTTCTCGGCGCCATCGCCTTTTTGTTCCTGCGCCGGGTGACTCTTTCCAACATCCGGTATATCTCCCTGCCGGCCGATTACTTTCCGCTCTTCCTGATCTTCGGCATCGCCTTCACCGGCATCCTGATGCGCTATTTCCTCCGGGTTGACGTGGTCGCCATCAAGCAACTGACCCATGGATTGGCCACCTTCTCTCCGGCCATTACCGGGCAGATCGGCTCGATCTTTTTCATCCATGTCTTCTTGATCTGTGCCCTGATGATCTACTTCCCCTTCAGCAAGCTGATGCATATGGCGGGCATCTTCATGAGCCCCACCCGGAACATGATCAACAACAGCCGGATGGTCCGGCATATCAATCCGTGGAATGACCCCAACATCAAGCCGCACTCCTACGCTGGATACGAGGACGAGTTCAGGGAGTTCATGAAGGAAGGCGGAATACCCGTTGAGAAGGAATAAGAACGATGGCAATCATAAAAGCAGACAAACTTGGTGTAAGCGTTGCGAAGGGCCCGTCCCTCATGACAGGGGCTGTTCCGAAAAAGGATTGGTGGGATGTTCCGGCCATATTCAAACCGGGGAACTATGCCTATCCCGCAAAAAAAGAAATCATTGAATACCACACGCAAAAGACCTTTCCCAACCATCCCGGGCTGTTTGGTCAACCGCGTGATTGGGACCCTGAAACCGACGACTGGAAACTGCCGGACGGCTGGGAGAATATCATTCTCAATGGCCTCAAGGAGCGTCTCGATAAATTCCGTTCCCTGAAAATCTTCATGGATTGCTGTGTCCGTTGCGGCGCTTGCGCGGACAAGTGCCACTTCTTCCTGGGCACCGGTGATCCTAAAAACATGCCGGTTCTCCGGGCCGAGCTTCTGCGTTCGGTGTACCGCAACGATTTTACCCTGGGCGGCAAGATCCTCGGCAAGATGGCCGGCGGCAGGCCCATGACCTTCGGGGTGCTGAAAGAGTGGTTCATGTACTACTACCAATGCACGGAGTGCCGTCGCTGCTCGGTCTTCTGCCCCTACGGCATCGACACCGCCGAAATAACCATGATCGGCCGCGAACTGTTGCATCTGGTCGGGGTGAACATCAACTGGATCATGGAGCCGGCCGCCAACTCCAACCGCACCGGCAACCACATGGGTCTCCAGCCCCATACCTTTAAAGACAACATCATGTATCTCTGCGATGACATCGAAGAGATCACCGGTATCCGCGTTGACCCGACCTTCAACCGCAAGGGCGCCGAGGTGCTGTTCATCACCCCCTCGGCGGATGTGTTCGCCGAGCCCGGCATTTACACGGCCATGGGCTACCTGTTGCTCTTCCACCACATCGGCCTGGACTACACTTGGTCCACCTACGCCTCGGAAGGCGGCAACTTCGGTCTCTTCACCAACAACGAGATGATGAAGAAGCTCAACGGCAAAATGTATGCCGAGGCCAAGCGTCTGGGGGTCAAGTGGATTCTTGGCGGCGAATGCGGCCACATGTGGCGGGTGCTCCATCAATACATGGACACCATGAACGGCCCGGCCGACTTCCTGCAAGTCCCCACCTCGCCGATCACCGGAACCCGCTTTGACAACGCGGCCTCCACCAAGATGGTCCATATCAGCGAATTCACTGCGGATCTGATCAAGCACGGCAAGCTGAAACTTGACCCGAAACGCAACGATCACCGGATTGCAACCTACCATGACTCCTGCAACCCGGCCCGCGCCATGGGCTTGCTTGAAGAGCCCCGGTATGTGTTGAAGAACGTATGCAATAATTTCCATGAGATGCCGGAGAACACCATCCGTGAGTCAACCTTCTGCTGCGGCAGCGGCACCGGCTTGAACACCGATGAAATTATGGAGCTGAGAATGCGGGCAGGGTTGCCAAGGGCCAACGCGGTCAAATATGTGCGCGAGAAGCATGCGGTCAATATGCTTTCCTGTGTATGCGCCATCGACCGCGCCACCTTGACGAGTCTGATGAACTACTGGAATCCCGATGTGGAGGTCTGCGGCGTGTCCGAGCTGGTTGGCAACGCCCTGGTCATGGAGGGAGAAAAAGAGCGTGAAACGGGTCTCCGTTTTGAGCCACTTGCAGGAATGGAGGGCTGATAGCCATGTACGGGAAAGGAAGAATCATACCTGCGTTGATACTGTTCTTGGGCGTCATGACATCCCCAATCTGGTATAACTCCGGGGAAGTCAGTAAATTGCCTAAACCTGAAAAACCAAAAGACTACAAGGAGTGTGTTGCGCCGACCCAGTTCATGCGCACCTCGCACATGGTGCTGCTCAACCAGTGGCGCGATAATATCCTGCGCGAGGACGGCGCCCGCACCGGGAGAACCGCCAACGGCACTGAATATGTACGGAGCCTGCAGAATGGTTGCTTGAAATGTCACAGCGACAGGAAAAAGTTCTGTGACACCTGCCACACCTATGCCTCCGTGAAACCGTATTGTTGGGATTGTCATCTCCAGCCGAAGGAGGCGATGTAACATGGATAGCAAGAGAAGAGATTTTTTGAAGATTGCCGGGCTTAGCGCCATTGCCGGCATTGCCGTACCGTCGGCCTTTAGCTCCCTGCTCAAGGGCGAGGCTGTGGCCTCCGAACACGGCGCCGAGGCCGCTGGCGCTGCTGTCGGCGCCCACGGTGCCGCTGCTCCAGCCGGCAAGCGCTTGGGCATGGTCATTGACGTCAAAAAGTTCACCGCGAATCCAGGGCTTGCGGAAAAATGTGTCTCCATCTGCCACGCCATCCACAATGTTCCGGATTTCGGCAACAAGAAAGATGAGATCAAGTGGGTCTGGGTGGATTCCTTCGAGCATGTTTTTCCGGATGACAGCAGCCACTACAAGCAGGATGACGCCCTGGAGTCCATGCCCTTTCTGACCCTGTGCAATCACTGCGACAACCCGCCCTGCGTCCGCGCCTGTCCCACCCAGGCCACGTTCAAGACCAAGGACGGCGTTATAGCCATGGACTATCATCGCTGCATCGGTTGCCGTTTCTGCATGGCGGCCTGTCCGTATGGAGCCCGGAGCTTCAACTGGCGCGATCCGCGGGGCAAGGATGAAAACGGCCGACCGTTTATCAAGGAGATAAACCCCAAATTCCCCACCCGGATGCGCGGTGTTGTCGAAAAATGCAATTTCTGTGTGGAACGTCTTACCATTGGCCAGATTCCCGCCTGCGTTGAAGTCGCGTCCGCGTCCAAGGCCCTTGTCTTTGGCGATCTGAACGACCCCGCCTCCGAGATCAGCCAGTTGCTGAAGACAACCTTCACCATCCAACGGAAACCTTCTGCCGGAACACATCCTTCCCTCTTCTATATTATTTGAGGTACAAGACCATGATCGAAAAAGCATTAAAAGGAAGCACGGGGTACTGGGTATGGATGCTCTTCCTGCTCTCCATAATGGGGATAGGCGGCCTCTGTTACGTGCAGCAGTTTAACTATGGCTTGGGCATCACCGGCATGAGCCGGGATGTGACCTGGGGCGTGTATATCTCCCAGTTTACCTTTCTGGTCGGTGTGGCAGCCGGCGGCTTGATGCTGGTGCTGCCGTATTATCTCCACAACTACAAGGCGTTCGGCCGCATCGTCATCCTTGGCGAATTCATGGCCATTGCCGCCATCGCCATGTGTCTGATGTTCATCAT
>JAJZRF010000070.1 GCA_021847425.1 Deltaproteobacteria bacterium
CTCATGTTTCCGAAAGAGGAGAAGAGCAGGATGAAAATCAGGGCCAGACAGATGGGGAGAATAACCGCCAGGCGGGACATGGCCCGCTGCTGGTTCTCGAACTGACCGCCCCAATTCAGGTAATACCCTGGCGGCAATTTGACCTTGTCTTCGATGGCCAGCCGGGCTGCGGCGACAAAGCTTCCCATGTCCCGTCCCGAGACGTTGCATTCGACAACGATCCGGCGCGAACCGTTTTCACGGGAGATTTGCGCCGGCCCCTCCTCGGTGTAAACCCGCGCCAATTGCTTGAGGGGGATGCGGGCGCCGCTGGGGGCGGAGATCAGCAATTCTCCGAATTTGTCCGGGTTGTTGGATAACCCTTCCGGAAAACGCAGGGCAACCATGAAGCGCCGCTGGCCTTCAAAGAGCTCGGAAACGGCCTTGCCGCCAGCCGCCAGTTCCAGAACATCCTGAATATCCGAAACATTGATCCCATACCGGGCTATGGCTTCCCGGTTGATCCGCACCTGCAGGTAGGCCAGACCCGAGACCTTCTCCACCTGGACGTCCGCCGCGCCCTGGACCTTCTTGATCGCCTCGGCAATCTCATTTGCTTTTACCTTGAGTACCTCCATGTCTTCCCCAAACAGCTTGACGGCGATCTGGGACTTAACTCCGGAGATCAGCTCGTCCACCCGCAGGGCAATCGGCTGGGTAAAAGAAAAGGACATGCCGGGGATGTTCTCCAACCGCTCCCGCATCTTGCCGACCAGATCCTCCTTGTCGGTTGCGGTTTTCCACTCCTTGCGCGGCTTGAGACTGACAAAGATGTCGGAGATATCAATCCCCATGGGGTCGGAAGCGATTTCCGCCCGTCCGGCCCGGGAAACCACTTTTTCAACCTCTGGAAATGAGAGCAACGCCTTTTCCACCGCAGCCGAGGTGCGCACCGTATCGGTCACCGATACCGACGGCAGGCGGAATGACTGAACCGTGATGCTCCCCTCGTCCAGGGCTGGAAGGAATTCGCTCCCCAGAAAGGGCACCAGCAGGAGCGAACCGGCCAGAGCTGACCCAGTGACGAGCAGAGTCTTCTTCGGGTTTCCGAGACTCTGCCGCAGGAAGGGCAGGTAGGCCTCGCGAATCCTGACCAGCAATCCTGGGTCTTTCTCCACCACTTTTCCTTTCAACAAAAAAGAGCAGAGAGTCGGCACCAGGGTCATGGTCAGAATGAGCGAGCCCAAAAGGGCGAAACCCACGGTGAAGGCCATGGGGGAGAACATCTTCCCCTCCATGCCGGTCAGGGTGACAATGGGGAGGTAGACAATGATGATGATGAAAACCCCGAAGAGGATCGGGCGCGCCACCTCCTTGGCCGACGTGAAAATGACATGGCGGACGCTCTCGTCCTTCTTCCGTTCCGCCAGGTGTCGCACGGTGTTTTCCACCATGACCACGCTGCCGTCCACGATCATGCCGAAGTCGATGGCGCCCAGGGTCATCAGGTTGGCGGAAAGGCCCAGCCAGTGCATGCCCAGAAAGGAAAACAGCATGGAAAGCGGGATGGTGAGGGCAACGATGACGGCGCCCCGGATATTGCCGAGAAAGTAGAACAGCACCGCGATAACCAGCAGTCCGCCCTCGATCAGGTTGGTGATTACGGTGGTGATGGTCTTCTGGACCAGGTCGGTCCGGTCGTAATAAGGGACCAGTTTCACCCCTTCCGGCAGGGCCTTCTGGATGGTTTTGACCTTGTCCTTGACCCCTTCGACCACCTCCTTGCTGGAGGCGCCCTTGAGCATCAGGACAATGCCCGCCACTGCCTCACCCTTGCCATCGTAGGTCGTGCTCCCCTGGCGCGGCTCGTTGCCGATGACCACCTCGGCCAGGTCGTCAAGATGGATCGGGGTGCCGCCGCGGCTGGCGACAACGATCTGCCTCAGATCCTCAATCCCCGTGGCCTGACCAAGGCCTCGCACTATGTATTGTTCTTCCCGGTGTTCGATGAAACCCGCGCCGACAGTGGAATTATTCTTTTCCACCGCCTCGATTACGTTGTAAATGGTCAACCCCAGGCTCTTCAGCTTGCCCGGATCAATCAATACCTGAAACTGCTTGACCTGTCCGCCGAAGGAGTTGACATCGGTCACCCCAGGCACGGTGCGCAGAAGCGGGCGCACGATCCAGTCCTGTAGCGACCGCAGTTCACGGACATCGTACCCCTCGCCTTCCAGGAGGTACTGATAAATTTCCCCCAGGCCGGTGGTGACCGGACCCATCTGCGGCTCAATCCCTTTGGGCAACCGATCACGGACTTGTTGCAACCGCTCGAAGACCTGCTGACGGGCAAAATAGGTGTCCACCCCATCCTCGAACACTATCGTGATCACCGACATGCCGATCTTGGAAATAGAGCGAACCTCGCTGCGTTGGGGCAATCCTCCCATGGTCGTTTCAATGGGGAAGGTAATCCGTTTCTCCACCTCGGTGGGGGCCATGCCGCCGGCCTGGGTCAGAATCTGGACCTGAACGTTGGTCACATCGGGAAAGGCGTCCACCGGCAGCTTCTTCATGGCCCAGACCCCGCCGCCGAGCAGGATGACGGCGGCGAGCAAAACCAACAAGCGCTGCTGGAGCGCAAATTGCAATATTTTATCGATCATGGTGTCACTCCTCTCCCAGTTCGCTTTTTTTCAGTTCGGACTTCAGCAGGAAGCCCCCCTTGACGGCGTAGCGTTCGCCTTCCTTAAGTCCGTCCGTCACCTCCACCAGGCCGCCGGATGCCCGCCCAAGCTCAAGGGGGCGCGGTTCGAACTCCGTGCCATTCGCGGTGACGAACACTACCTTCCTGCCCTCCAAATCATACAGGGCCTCTTCGGGAACAGCCAGGACCGGCGGCGCATCGACAGGCAGCGCCAGTTCGACATTGGCAAACATCTCCGGCTTCAACTTGCGACCGATGTTTTGCACCTCGATGCGGGCCTTGCCCGTCCGGGTGGCGTCATCCACCATGTCGGCAATATGACTGATCCGCCCCGGAAAGTTCAGGTCAGGAAAGGCACCGACCTTGACGATGGCGTCCTGTCCCTTGCGAACCTTGGCCAGGTCTTTCTCGTTGATATCCACCATGACCCAGACAGAGGAGAGGTCCACGACGGTGTAGAGGTTCTTGGACGGATCGGCCAGTTCGCCGGCAATGGCGTATTTTTCAGTGATGACCCCGCCAATCGGCGAGCGGACCGGCAAAAGCTGTCTTGTGTGGCCGGGGCCGTCTAACGCGGCAGGAGAAAGGCCGTAGAGGGCAAGCCGCTCTTCGTCGGTATGATTTTCTGCCAGGGCCATCTGATAGTCGGTCTCGGCCTGCATGATGTCCTTGCGGGCGGCAATCTTCTTCTCCACCAGAGCATTGACCCGATCAAGATTGTTCTTCGCCAGCGAGAGTCTGGTCTTTGACTGAAGATAACGGTTTATGGCCTCGCCCAGCTCCACGCTGTCCAGCATGACCAGCACCTGGCCGGAGACTATACTATCGCCCAGCGAAGCCTTGACGGAAGCAATCTTGCCCGCTATGCGCGACGAGACATGGGCGATCCGATCGCCGTTCACCTCCACCTTGCCGGTGGCGCTGATGGCACCGGCAAGTCGTTCCTGCTTGGCGGCAACGACCACGATGCCATGTTTCTTTTGCTTCTCCAGCGCTATACTAACGGTTTTTGGCGTCTCCCTCTTGGTGTCCACCTCTCCCACCTTCTTATCCTCGCTCTTTTCTGTGGATTCTACGGCCTCATTGTGCACCTTCTCCTCTCCAGGGCCGCTTGCAAGGTGAGTAAAGCGATAATAAAAGCCGCCGGCCAAAGCGACAGCCAGGATAACTCCGATAATGATTCCCTTTTTGTTCACTGGACACCTCCGCTCAGATCAATCGCCACTGCTGATTCAAGTTTCACAAAAGCCACACGCCTGTCATGCAGGGCCGCGAGATAGCCATCGTTGACCTCAAAGAACTTCTTCTGCTCCTCGATAACCGCAAGCATGCCTACCTCGCCCAGACGGTAGGCCTCTTGGGTCAGTTTCAGATTCTTGTTCAATTGCGGAATGATGCCCTGCTCAAACAGGGTAAGGATGCTCGCCGATGATGACAGGCGCGAGAAGGCGGTCTCGACCTCGGCGGTGACGGCTCTCTCTAGCGCCAGACGGCGGAAACGGTATGCCTCCAGCCGGGAACGGGCTGCGACCCGTCCGCCCTGATTGCGATCAAAAACCGGGATCGGCATCGACAAGCGCACCCCCAGTTGCGTATCACTGCTGATCGAAGACAGCCCCCCCACCTCTGTTGAACCCCGCTGTCTTTGCGCAAAGAACCCCGCCGTGGGGTTGGGAATCGCTTCGGCCTCGGCCAGACGGATTTCCGTTTCGGCCTTGCCGCATTCAATCGACAGGGCCTGGAGATCGGGCCGCGAGACAAGGGCCTGCTTGAGCAACTCCTGGATGGTTTGCGACACCACGGGCGTGGAAAGATCCTCCGATAGTTTGTAGGTGGCCTCGTCCAGGCCAGTCAATGAAGACATTCTTATGCGAAGCGAACGGCTCTCCCGCTCCGCTTCCCCAAGACGGCTTTCGGCGCGGGCCAGTTCAACCTTGGCAATATTGAGTTCCAGTTCGGGGATGTCGCCAGCCTTGAAGCGTTCTTCGGCAATGGCCATCAGGTCGCGATTAAGACCAACCAGGTCGGCGGCAAGCTTGAGCCGTTTGTCGGCCAGGTCCAGGTCAAAGGCCAGAACGGAAACCTCTTCTTTCAAGAGCCGCGCAGCGTTATCCCGCTGCCGCTGCATCGCCTCGGCCTCGCGCTGTCCCGCTTCGCGGCGCAAGCGCAGTTTGCCGTTCAGCGGTATCTCCTGATTGATACCGATTGAGGCGGAACGTTCCTCGGGGCTGCCGGACATACTGCCGGTGGAACGCTGCAATTCCAAGGTGGGGTTGGCCATGGCGCCAGACTGAATGGCAAGCGCTTGCTTTGCCTTCGCCTCCTTTTCCAAGGCAGTCAGCTCGGCGCTCTGTTTTTGGGCAAGAGCGACAATTTCGTTGATTGTGCGGGGAACGGGCTCGGCCAATGCCGGCAGACAAAAAAGCGACTGCAGCAACAGAGCAAAGATAGTTCCACGCACCTGTGTTGAACAGGGCATGGGGGAAACCTCCAGACAAATGGATAGGTGACGACGGCAAGGTGCGGACGCACACAGGTCGTAGTTATGTCGTTACGTTGGTAATGTTGCGAAAAAAAAGATAATCAGAGGGTTGCTGCGTCGGGTGGAACGAAGAGGGAAAGATAGACCTCGGGGATATGCCGGGCTATTTCTGCGGGGTAGCGAGAGACGAAAGATTGTGGATAGTCGAAGTTGGCCGGTGTTGAGGCCAGCGGGGCATGGCATGGGCCATTACAACCGCCAAAACAAACATGATCATCTTGGGCATGCGATGGGGCCGGGGCACATGGACAGTTGCTGGCATGGACCTGCGCCGACCCTTGCGCAAGGAATGAGGATACGGTCTCATGTGCGTCCGGCAGTTCCCCGGCGCACACAATATCCTCGCCAAAAGACATCGCCAGGCCGATGATGGCCACGAAAATGAGCATGAGGGAGATTATGCGTCTGAATTCAGATTTCATAATGGAGGAAACATAGCTATTCGGCGATTCTTTTACAATAGAAATCAGACGCGCAAGACTTTTATTCTTGATGGCGAATCAGGGAGAGAGGCGGCTACTGATCCGAAGATTCCTTTTCAAATCTGTACTGCCGCTTAGCTGACGACGGAAACCGCGCTCCCTCCCTGCTGACCATGACCCCACGTGTGCCCATTTCTTTCCTACCAGCGGCACCATCCGCCACCGGAACCCATCATGGCGCCGTTACCGCCGTACATGCCGGGGTGGCTGTCATGCCAAGAGCAGTACATAGGCCCCCAGCCCATGGGGCCGGAATAGCCCGCGCCGATTTCCTGGTTCACCTGCGAACGCAGGTGCCAGTAATCCTGCTCCAGGGCGTAGAGCTCGGACCGAAGGGTGTTGGCTTTGCCCAGCGTAGTCGACCCATCGGCCAGGGCAGTGTCAAGCTCTGCCGCCTTAGCTCGGACAGCGGCCTCCTTGTCGGTCAGTTGCTTTTGGTATTTGGCCTCGATCGCCTGGACCTTTTGCTTTTGCTCCGCAGTCAAGGCCGGTTTGTTCGCCCCCATCATAGGGCCTCCCATGGGACCGGACATAGGCCCCCCCATCCAGGCCCCGGCTTGGGATATGACCCCGAGGCTAAAAGCTGTTGCCAGCGCAGTGATAAGAATTTTTCCTTTTTTCATGATACGTTCTCCTTGTGATGATTTATTTGGTTTCACCCACATCTGCCCGGCAAAAAGGGCAGTACTTCCAAACGCTTTCCACAATTCTACTACAGGACGGACAATGACTTTTCAAAGCGACCGCGCAGTGGGGGCAGCGCAAAAAGCTGTTTTTCACCGCGCCGCCGCACGCCGGACAACTTGCGTCCAGGGAAAAATCTCCTTTCCCCCCTTGCCGCAGGGTTGTAATAAGCGCAAGAGCTGCAAGAACAACAATCGCTGTCGCTATCATCCAGAAAAAGTGCCATTCATGTGCCCAGCCTATGCCGCAAAACATGATTCCCTCCTTACTAATTGTAATGTTGCGGGTAATCCCTTAGGTGTCCGCACCTCTGGGAATAGCCGTTCACTGAACTGGGCCGTTATAATATCCATAACCGTGACCACCCCAACAATAGCCGCAACCTGTTAAGGTCAATGCCGCACCGAGCAGAAGCAAAACCATCGTGGTTGTTTTCCAGAATTTCCTCATGACATCCTCCTTTGCTTACTCTTTGTTTATTGGATATAGCAAAGGGCGTGCCAATACAGTTTCCCGGGGAATAACCGCGGCAACTACATGAAATAAAAGACAAATATATTTACCAGGAGAAATGGGCGGGAAGAAAAGAAAGTGCAAGTGCCCAAAAATTAGGCGGCTGGATGCGATGCGGAAACAAGGGGTGCCTAAAAATAAGACAGACGGAAAATTTCCCTAGGAAAGGTCGTATTCTTTCATCTTGTTTTGCAGGGTCTGGCGGGCGACCCCGAGAATCTTGGCGGTTTGGGATTTATTGCCGTTGCTCTGTTGAAGGGTGGCGCGGATCAGTTCGCGTTCCATGTCCCGCAGGGTGAGACCGGGAGGAGGCGGAGACGGCCCCTCATCAGCCCGGTACTCCTCCTCGTCCGAACGAAGATGGGGTGGAAGCTCCAGGGGAGATATCTGTTCCCCGAGGCAGAGAATCACGGCCCGTTCCATGGTGTTTTCCAGCTCGCGGATATTGCCTGGCCATTCATAGCGAGTTAACAGCGCCAGGGCCTGGGGGTGAATCCCCCGGATATGCTTGCGGTTTTTCCGGGAATATTTTTTCAGGAAGAAGTCGGCTAACGGCGGGATGTC
>JAJZRF010000071.1 GCA_021847425.1 Deltaproteobacteria bacterium
TCGACTGGCTGTTCACGCTTTCCGCCGCCGCATATAACCTGGTACGCATGCGAAATATGGGGTTGCCCGCTCCTCCTTGAGAAAAAATCCCTCAAACTTCGATGAGGTTTCCTCTAAAATGAAGAAAGCCGCATCGAAATATGGCAGAACCGCCCACGGGGTGAGTGTAAAGTGTTCAAAGAACAAGCTGAAAATCAGGGGTGAGGGCAAAAATACCGTCAGTGAAGACTCTTTTTCAACATCCTGCTAGGGGCCGTTAAGAAATAATCCCTACTGTTTTATCTATTTTTTTACGGCCCCTTGTGCCGTTGATAACATTGAAATGCAGTCGTTGTTTTTGCACAACGGCTTAGGAGCCGTAACGAAATAATCATTCTGCCGGTTACGGCGTAAAATAAAAGCCAGGTTTTTGTGAGCCGTTTTGTCGGGGTTGCCCAGCAAAACGGCTTTTTTTATGGGGTGGGGGGCTCTTTGGTTTCTGGTGGGGGCGGTTCCTGGGGCCAGGGCGGTACATCTTCCCTGAAGGCTTCCAGGGTAACACTGCCGCCCAAGCTTGTTCCGGGCTTGCCGGTGAGATTGTTCATGGGGAGCAGGACAATGCCCGGCGGGACGGGGAAGTCGGCGGTCGGAGGGTAAATCGCTTTTGCCTGATTCATGAAATCAAGCCAGATCGGGGCTGCTGCCACTCCGCCTGTTTCAACTCTTCCCAGGGAAATGTTCTGGTCGCGTCCTATCCAGACGCAGGTTGTCAGCTGCGGTGTATAACCGACAAACCAAGCATCCACGTTTTGGTCTGTGGTTCCGGTCTTGCCTGCCGCTGGCGCACCGAAGCTGCTTATGCCCTTGGCCGTGCCTTCGGTAATGACCCCCTCCATGATATGGGTCATCTGGTAGGCAATCCGGGGGTCAAGAGCTGCGGTGAAAGTCGGATGCTGTTCTTCCAGCACCTTGCCGGTGCCGTCCACAATTTTTTCGATGAAAATAGCTTGGGGCAGCTCGCCGTTGTTGGCAAAGGCGGCGTATGCCCTGGTCAACTCAAGGGGGGAGACGCCGGAGGTTCCCAAGGCCAGGGAGAGATCCTTGACCAGGGGGGAGGTGATACCCATTCTCCTGGCCAGCTCAATGGTGCTTGGTGCCCCGACCTGCTGCAGAATCTTGATGGTTGGAACATTTCGTGAATGCACCAGCGCATTTCTAAGGGAGGTGGGGCCTTCAAATTTATTGTCGTAATTCTTTGGCTCCCAATACTGCGTGGAGGTGGCGCCGCGAAATTGAATCGGTGCATCCAAGATCATGGTGGCCGGGGTCATCCCCTTTTCAAGGGCGGTAGCGTAAATAAATGGCTTAAAGGCGGAGCCTGGCTGCCGGCGGGACTGGGTTGCCCGGTTGAACTGGCTTTTCTCGAAATCCGTGCCGCCTATCATTGCCCGGACATATCCGGTTTTCACCTCCAGGGAGATCAGGGCTGCCTGGGGCAAGGTGTCGGCGTGTTTGCTCTCGCGGAGGGCCCACTTGGCTATGCCGCGTTTTATGGCCATGTTGGCGGCTTTCTGCATGTTCTGATCAAGGGTGGTGTATATGCGAAGTCCGCCGGTCAGGAGGGCATCGTTGCCATACTTGCTTTGCACGTAGGCCTTGACATATTCAATGAAATAATTGTTCTCCAAGGGACCTTCCTTGGCAGGATTCCAGAGAAGGGTCTTTTCATAGGCTTTTTGCGCGGCGGTCGGGGTGATATAGCCTTCCTCGGCCATGCGATTCAGGACATACAGCTGTCTGTTCTTGGCAAGCTTGAAGTTGCGAAACGGTGAATATCGGCTTGGCGCTTGCGGCAGTCCGGCAAGAAGAGCCATCTCCGCAAGGTTCAGATCCTGAACGCGTTTGTCGAAGTAAATCTGGGCCGCGGCCTCGACCCCATAAGCGCCGCTGCCGAGGTATATCTGGTTGAGATAGATGTGGAGTATTTCCGCCTTGCTCATGGTTTTGTCGATTCTGTAGGCGAGAATTGCTTCCTTGATTTTGCGGGTGTAGGTTTTTTCGGGGGTGAGCAGAAGCGCCCGGGCGACCTGCTGGGTTATGGTGCTGCCCCCCTGGCCCCGCTCTCCGGAACGGATATTGTGAAGAAATGCCCGGATGATCGACCAGAAGTCCACCCCGCTGTGCTGATAAAACCGGGAGTCTTCGGCGGACACAAATGCCTTGGGGAGTAATTCCGGCATCGCGGAGAGCGGGACGAGGGTTCTGTTTTCCCGTGATACGTATGTGATCGGCTGTTTGGCCGAATCGTAGATGATGGAGGCCGTGTCCGGATGGTAGTGTCTCAGTGAGTCAATTGCCGGGATATCAAGGGAGACAAAGATGTAAAAAGCGATGCCCAGGCCGAGGGTCAGGGTGAGGCTGATGGAGAGTAGAAAAAGGGTGAGCTGGACATGGGTCCAGATTCTGATTGTGGGCTTGGTCTTATTATCCACGGCAGGCACTAAAAAAAGTATTCATTTTATGCAACAGCGCCAAACGGTGTCGGTGCCGTTGCTGTATTGTCAGCGAAAGATAATACAGGGTTAGTCGGGCAAGGTCACTACATTTCTTGATGAGTGGCTGATGGAACGAGATGGGGGGGAAGGATAAAGGATCCAAGGCCGCCACCGGGGATCCTTTGCAAGGAAGGAAATGATTGAGTCCGCTTTTGCGGAAAGACAGAAGGTCGTTTGTCTCGTCTTCTCCCATGGTCGAAAACCATGTTGTCTTTGAATTGTTATGTTAGCAAGGGACGTGCCAAAGTGAATAAAAAAAGCGGCATAGCGCCAAGTTATACTTCTATGTGGTGTAATTTCGGGGTGTTGTCTGGTTTTAATTGTTGTGTTTTTGGGGTTGTTCTGTTTTTTTCTTGTGGTTATAGTTGTATGCGTATGGCTTATTTTGATCCTATCTGTTATGTGTGTTGATCATTTTTTGTCATGCCTGAACGATGCGGCTGGTGGGATGCTTTGCTTGGTCGGATTAGGGAAGTCAGAGCGGTATGCTTGGTTTTCTGCTGGAACAGTTTTCTATCTAACTGTTATATCGTAATTATTTATTTATTGTTCTGTGGGGTTGCGTTGTCGGCGGATGGGATATTTCGTCCTCCTATTTATCGGCAATTTTGTTTTGGGCTAAATGTGCAACATGAAAATACCAAAACTAGGACCAAATAAAGAATAAAAACTTGACAACTGCTTTTTCCATTTTGTAGATTGGAGGTAAGGTTACTTGGGTTGGGTGTTTTTTTGTGCAACGCCCTGATTTTTTTTACTGAAAAATATAAAAGGAGGGCCGCAGGGACAGGGAAGATTATCTGGTAAATCGATTGAGTGATTCGCTCGGAACCGCCATTCCGTTTGGGTCGACGATGAACCACAAGCCTGGGATGTCAGGCTGTTTGATTGAGGAGAAAAAAATGGAAGGTCTATTTTTCTTAGTTTTCTGGATCGGAGGTGCAACGCTCCATACTCTGTTTGATCTTAAAATCAAACCGTTGATCCAGGCCAATGAGGAAACATTGCCATGAAATTCTCTTAAGGAGTTTGCAGAGTAAGGTTTTCGTCATGCTGGATCGCAAGATTAAAAGATTAAATTATGCAAAAGGAGTGTTGTTCCATGAATAATTTCTTAGCTGATGTATTGCCGCAGGAGGGTGGTCTATCCGCCAGCCCCTCGCGTTCCTACAACGCAACCATTGCCATCGGCGGCCTGCTCGCCGCTCTAGGGCTTGCTGCCGGGTTGCATTCCATATATGCCGGGCATGAGCAAACCTTCGGCGTCACCCGGGATGTTCCCTGGGGGTTGCTGATCGTAACCTATGTCTTTTTCGTGGTCAGTTCAACCGGGTTGTGCCTGGTTTCATCCATCGGCCATGTGTTTGGCATTGAGGCATTCAAGCCCATTGCCAAGCGTTCAGTCTTTATGGCCATCGTCACCATCGTCGCCGGCTTTTTCGTGATCGCCTTTGAGATCGAAAACCCCTGGCGTATGCCCATCTATAACATGTTGTCTCCCAACCCTACTTCCAACATCTGGTGGATGGGAACCCTCTACGGCGCCTATCTGTTCTTTATGGTTGTCGAGTTTGCGCTTTTGCAGATGGGAAAGCACAAGGCCGCCGGAATGCTCGGCCTTATGGGGGTTATTGCCGGTGTTGCCGCGCACAGTAACCTTGGCGCGGTTTTTGGTTTGCTCAATGGGCGTGAGTTCTGGCATGGGCCGTATATGCCCATTTACTTCATTACCTCCGCCATGATGTCCGGATGTGCGGCGGTTATCTTCTTCCATTTTCTTGGATACATGGCAAACGGCTGGAAAATGAGCGAGAAACTGGAAGAATCCCTCATGGCCGTGGCAAAATTGTGGGCAACCCTGACCGTAGTGATCATGTTTTTCACCACCTGGAAGATGATCTCCGGTATCAGTGGGGAGCCGCCAGGAAAGTATGAGGCCATGATGGCTCTGGTGAATGGCCGTTATGCCGTGAATTTCTGGCTTGGCGAGGTCATGCTTGGCATGGTCATCCCCTTTTGCATGATTCTGGCCGCCCGCGCTAAAAACTTGCCCGTTCTTTTCTGGGCCTCTGTTTCTGCGCTTGTCGGCATTTTCTTCATGCGTTATGACCTGGTCGTAGTCGGGCAGATTGTTCCTTGGTACCATGAACTAGGGGTTGTTGATATGCCCACGCTGTTCTCCTATACGCCTTCCCTGCATGAGATTGTGATTGCCGGAGGAGCGATAGGTATTTGCATCATGGGCTTTTTTATGGGCGAGAGGCTTTTCAGGGGGCATCTGTCCGAGGATCATTAAGCACGCGGAGGAGAAGGATATGGTGGCCAAGAGAAAAACGGCCATCCAGCCTTTGCGGCCTGATTTGCCGATTTACCCCATAGGGGTGGCAGCAAAGCTGTTGGATGTTCATCCGAGAACACTTCGTATCTACGAGGCAGAAGGGCTGGTTCATCCCCAGCATAATGGATCCAGGCGGCTGTATTCCTTGAATGACATAAAGTGGGTATCATGTGTGCGCTCCATGATTCACGATCAGGGAATCAGTATTCCTGGCTTGAAAAGGCTGTTGACGCTTGCGCCATGCTGGGAGATTGCAGAATGTCCCGGTGAGGTCCATGAAACCTGTGAATGTCTTTTTGACAGGGCTGTGCCGCGGTCGTTGCGTGTCGCGGGCGATGAGGTAGCCGAAAAAAAAGCCAAGGCGGCCGACCGGGCCAAAGAAAATACCGGTTCCGGCCGCAAGAAACAGGTCGGGCGCAGTTGATACGGTTGGTGGTTAACGAATAATAAAAAAAGGCCGGAGGGGATTTCTCTCCGGCCTTTTTTTATTGGGGGTGTTTGGCGAGGTCTAGTCGATCTCCTCGCCAAAGGGATTTTTCAGTCCGTACCGCTCTATCTTCCGGCGCAAAGTGTCCTTGGATATTTTTAGTTCCCGGCAGGTGGCCATCCGTCGCCAGTGGTTCCGTTCCAGGGACTGGAAGATCGCTTGTTTTTCGACCTCTTCGAGGGGAAGCGGTTTGTGGAGAGGGATGACGCCGGGTTGCGGGCTGTCCTGGATCTTGGGAGCAAAAGGCTCGGGCAGATGTTCTGGCCTGATGAACCCCCCGTGACAAAGGATGAAGGAATATTCGATGATATTCTCCAGTTCACGGATATTTCCGGGAAAGTTATAGCGCATAAGAATGCCTAAGGCCTCGTCGGAAATTCCGACGATATCCTTGCCCTGCAGGGTACAGAACTGTTTGGTGAAATGTTCGGCGAGCATGGGGATGTCTTCCATGCGGTCCCGCAAAGGGGGGAGATTGATCTTCACCACGTTCAGGCGGTAAAAAAGATCTTCACGGAAAAGGCCTTCCTGGACGAGCTGCTGGAGGTTGCGGTTGGTGGCGGCGATGATCCGTACGTCGGCCTTGACCGGTTTGTTGGACCCAAGCGGTTCATACACCTTCTCTTGGAGCACGCGCAGGAGCTTGACTTGGAGGGAGGCGGGAATGTCACCGATTTCGTCAAGAAACAGGGTGCCTTTCTCGGCACTGGCAAAGCGGCCCGGCCTGTCGTGTTTAGCGTCGGTGAAGGCGCCGGCCTTGTAGCCAAAAAGCTCCGATTCAAGCAGGGTTTCCGGCAGCGCCCCGCAGTTGACCGCCATGAACGGACCTTTGTTGCGTCGGCTCGAGGTGTGAATGGCGCGGGCGACCAGTTCTTTTCCTGTGCCCGACTCGCCGAGGACCAGAACATTGCTCTCGCTATGGGCGATTTCCGGGAGAATGTCGAAGATGCGCTGCATGGAAGCGCTCTTGCTGAGTATTTCGCCAAAGGTGTAACGTCTGGAAAGCTGCTTGCGCAGTTCCGTGACCACGCTGAGATCCCGGAAGGTTTCCACCCCGCCGATGACGTTGCCTTCGTGATCAAGAAGCGGGGCGGCGCTGATGCTCAAAGGGATCTGTTTGCCCTCGATGTTTCTGACGAAGATGGAGCGATTGGCCACGGGCTTGCCGCTGTAAAGGCTTTGGGCAATGGCGCAGTTATCGCCGCAGATGCTGGAGTGGAATACGTCGCTGCATGATTTGCCGATGGCGTCCTGCCGTTTCCAACCCGTGATCAGTTCGGCCGCCCGGTTGAAGGAAGTGATCTTCCAGCTGCGGTTCACGGTGAACACTCCATCGGCGATACTTTCCAGCACCAAATCCTTGGTCATGACCGAAGTCAGGTCGCGGAAGGTCTCCACTCCGCCGATCACGTCGCCGTCCGGGTCGGTGAGTGGGGCGGCGCTGATGCTGATCGGGATGGTCTCCCCATCCTTGCCCTTGATAAAGATGGAGCGGTTGCCGATGGGCATGCCGCTTTCAACGCTCTGGGCCAGAATGCAGGCATCGCCGCAGATGCTGGAATGAAAAATGGTGCCGCAGGGTTTGCCAAGAACGTCATCCTTGTTCCAGCCGGTGATGTGTTCCGCCGCCTTGTTGAAAGAGGTTAGGTTCCAGTCTCGGTCCACGGTAAAGACGCCGTCGGCAATGCTGTCAAGAATGAGATTCTGTTGCAGGCTGGAGGTGACATCCCGGAAGGTTTCCACCCCGCCGATGACATGGCCTTCCGGATCAACAAGCGGTGAGGCGCTGATGCTGATGGGGATGGTTCGGCCATTTTTCCCTTTTATATAAATGGAACGATTGACGATGGACTTCCCTTCGTTGATGCTCTGGGCCAAAATGCAGTCTGCGCCGCAGATATTGGATTGAAAAATTTTGTTGCAGGGGGAGCCGACCACATCCTTGGCTTTCCATCCCGTAATCAGTTCGGCCCCCTTGTTGAAGGAGGTGATGCGAAAGAGCCTGTCTACGGTGAAAACGCCATCGGCAATGCTGTCCAAAACCAGAGGGTAGATTTGGCCAGGGTCGCTGGCGTCGCGGAGGGTGATGATTGC
>JAJZRF010000030.1 GCA_021847425.1 Deltaproteobacteria bacterium
CCCTGTCCCAGATGCAGGACAAGGTGGTGGAGAGCCAGCGGATTTTGCAGCGGACCATGATCCTGCCGGAGTTCGGGCAGCTTCCCGGCGGCATCCCTTATACGGTCAATTCCGTTATCGAGACCGAAGTTGAGTTCATGTCCGCCGATGCGACCTTCAAGCACAAGGTGCGCAAGGTAATGACCCTGGCCGAGATGCTGCCGCCCCTGGAGCGGTTTCAGCTGGAGCTGCACCAGAGCATGCATATTCTGTTGGTCAATGCCCTGGAAGCCTTGCAGGGGATGGAAGGGGCGGAGATCGTCATCGAGTCCGCCAGGGAAGGCGAGGGAATCGGCGTGCGGGTGCAGGACAACGGCCCTGGGCTTACGCCTGAAGCTGCGGCGCATCTCTGCGAGCCGTTTTATTCCACGAAACAAGGACATCCCGGCCTTGGGCTGTATCTGGCCAGAAAGCTCATTACCCGGTGCGGCGGCGTGATTTCCTGCGAGAGCAGCCCCGGTTGCACCAGCTTTCGGCTGTTTGTTCCCCCGGAGGCCATGCAGAGATGAGGCAGACCCGCGTTACAGAGAATAAGCCTGTCACCGGAGGCAGCGGCAAGGCCGGAACCCTCTTCGTGGTGGCCACCCCCATCGGCAATCTGGAAGACATAACCCTCCGGGCCCTGCGCATCCTCCGGGAGGTGGACCTGATCGCCGCCGAGGATACCCGGCACACCAGAAAGCTCCTCAGCCATTTCGATATCCATACCCCGCTCATGAGTTACTATAAGGAAAAGGAGGCGAGCCGGGCCCAGGAGATTGTGGCCCGGCTGCTTTCCGGGGCGCAGGTGGCCCTGGTTTCCGATGCCGGAACGCCGGGGATCTCCGATCCGGGCGGGATTCTGGTGCAACGCGCCTGTGAACAGAACATTGCCGTGGTGCCGGTTCCCGGGGTTTCCGCCCTGGCGGCCATCCTCAGCGTTGCCGGGTTGACCGAGCCCTCCCATCTTTTTCTGGGATTTCTGCCCTCCAAGGGGAGCGAGCGGCGCAAACTGCTGCGGGGGCTCAAAAATGATCCTCACCCCATGGTGTTTTACGAGTCGCCCCGGCGGATAACCGCAAGCCTTGGTGATTGCCTGGCGGAGCTGGGGAAGAGGCGGGCGGTAATCGGCCGGGAACTGACCAAGGTGCATGAGGAGATTACCTCGGGGGAGCTGGCGGTGCTTTTGGCCGGGCTCCAGGCAAGGGAGTCCGTCAAGGGGGAATTCGTGGTGCTCATCGCAGGAGTGCGCACCTTGGCCCCGGTGCGGCCGGATAATCTTGAGGATCTGCTGCGCTGGCATCGGGAGCAGCCCGGGGTCAGCCTGAAAGACGCAGTGGCGAGCATTGCCCGGGATCTGGACCTCTCCCGCTCCGAGGTGTATCAGAAAGCGCTGGCGGTGTGGAAGGAGTAAGAGCGGTTCCGGCGAAAGGGGCCGGCTGGCCTGGGTCTCTTTTCTCCTTGATTTGAACGGGCACCTCTTGGTAGGATAACAAAAAAGAGATGGGGATGGAGTTCCCCGTAACCGCCCTGATAGGGCTGATGACTCCTGCGTGAACCTTAGTGTTGCGTGGGAGTTTTTTTGTTTATGGCGCGGCACGGGGCAAGCCGGTTTTGTCCGTCTGGAAGCCAAAAGACAACGTAAGAGGAGAGACAACTATGCAACCTGTCATTACTTCCCTGTCCGCTCTGGAGATCCTTGATTCCCGCGGCAACCCGACCATCCGGGTATGGTGCTCGCTTGACAATGGCGTCCGGGTGTCCGCCTCCGTTCCTTCCGGTGCTTCGACCGGGGAAAACGAGGCGGTGGAATTGCGCGACGGAGATAAAACACGCTACAACGGCAAGGGCGTTCTCCAGGCGGTGGCAAACGTCAACTCCCTTATCGCCCCGGCGCTTTTTGGCTTGAATCCTGCCCGTCAGGCCGAGATCGACCGGCTGATGATCGAACTGGACGGCACCCCCAACAAGGGGAAGCTGGGGGCCAACGCCATGCTCGGGGTCTCCATGGCCGTGGCGCGCGCCGCCGCAGCAACGGCCAATCTGCCGCTCTATGCCTATCTGGGCGGCCCCGGCGCTGTCCGCTTGCCGGTGCCGATGATGAACATCGTCAATGGCGGCAAGCATGCGGACAACAGCGTGGATTTTCAGGAATTCATGGTCATGCCGTTGGGCGCTCCCACCTTTGCCGAAGGGCTGCGTTACGGCGTCGAAACCTTCCATGCCCTCAAAAAGATATTGAGGCAAAAGGGCTACGCCACCAGCGTTGGCGACGAAGGCGGTTTCGCGCCGAACCTGCGCAGCAACGACGAGGCCTGCGAGCTTATCGTCGCGGCCATCGAAACGGCGGGCTACCGGCCTGGGCATGACGTGGCCATTGCCCTGGACCCTGCCGCCAGCTCGTTTTTTGAAAACGGCGCCTACCGTCTGGCCAAGTCCGGCCAGGGGAGCAAAACCAGCGCCGAAATGAGCGAACTCTACGGGCAGTGGCTTGCTAAATATCCCATCGTCTCCATTGAGGACGGTCTGGCCGAGAACGACTGGGAAGGGTTCAAGGCTCATACCGCCAGCTTGGGCGGCAAGGCCCAGATCGTCGGCGATGATATTTTCGTGACCAATACCCGCTTCATCGTCCGCGGCATCCGGGAGAAATCAGCCAATGCCGTGCTCATCAAGCTCAATCAGATCGGCACGGTCACCGAGACCATCGAGGCCATCCAGCTCTGCCGCCGGGCCGGCTGGGGCTACGTGATCTCCCACCGGAGCGGCGAAACCGAGGACGCCTTCATGGCCGA
The DNA here is from genome assembly GCA_021847425.1 of Deltaproteobacteria bacterium. Classification (GTDB taxonomy): domain Bacteria; phylum Desulfobacterota; class Desulfobulbia; order Desulfobulbales; family Desulfurivibrionaceae; genus Thiovibrio. Next base: position 2,814 of record JAJZRF010000030.1, read on the forward strand.
CTTTGCGGTGGCCATGGGCGGCGGCCAGATCAAGACCGGGTCGGCCTGCCGCAGCGAGCGGATCGCCAAATACAACCGGCTGCTGGAGATTGAGCTTGAACTTGGGGCGGCGGCGGTGTTCAATAATCCGCTGGCGCATGGTTGATTTTTGGTATCGGCATAACCGGCCCTGTTCGGGGCGTTGGAAAGGCAGGAGCAGAGCAGATGTGGCAGAAATTGTTGTATATCGCCGTGGCCGGGGCCTGCGGCACCCTGGCCCGGTACGGGTTGGCCGGGCTGGTGCAGCGGGTGGCCGGTATCGGTTTCCCCTGGGGGACTGTTTCGGTGAATGCGCTGGGCTGTCTGCTTTTCGGCTTGGTCTGGACCCTGACCAGCGAGCGGTTCCCCGGCACCGGCGAGCTGCGGCTTATCCTGCTCACCGGCTTCATGGGCGCCTTCACCACCTTTTCCACCTTTGTCGCCGAAAGCGGCCATCTTCTGGCAGACGGCGAATATTTGTACGGGCTTGGCAATATTCTGCTGCAAAACGGGGTGGGGCTGGTGCTTTTCTTTCTGGGCATGGCATTGGGCAGGCTGATTTAAGAAAAAAGGTAACTGTCCAGCAGCACCGCATCTGCTTTGTCATCGGCTTGCTCATGTGCAAAAGTACATTTCGCAAGCCTCTTTCGTGCATCTGCGGCACTGCTGAACAGTTACAGGTCGGGGGGTATCCTTAGTTTTTCGCCCTGAGCTGGATAGTTACGAAAAAAGGAGACAGAGACATGGACATGGAACTCCCCTCGGAAGCGGAGCTGCTTCGCATCTTTATCGGCGAAACCACCAAGCTCGGCCAGCGGCCGCTGTACGAGATAATCGTCGAAGAGGCCCGGAAGCGCGGCCTGGCCGGAGCCACGGTCACTCGGGGGATCATGGGGTTTGGCAAGAACAGTCTCATCCACACCGCCAAGATCCTGCGGCTCTCGGAAGATCTGCCGCTGGTCATCGAGATCGTCGACCGGCCCGACCGGATCGCCGCCTTTCTCCCGGACCTGGACGCCATGATCGGCGAGGGGCTGGTCACCCTGGAAAAGGTCCGGGTGATCGCCTACCGGAACAAGGCGAAATAGGGGCGGCCTGAAAGAAAGTCTGTTTTGGCAAGACTCAGGCGGTGGTCAATCGTTCCGAATGGTTGATTGCGGCAATCAGCGCCAGGAAGAGGAGCGCCGACACCGCCGCTGTTGCCGCGCCGAAATAGAAGGTGGCCGCAGGGGAAACATGATCCCAGAGCCAGCCACCGATGAGGCTGGCCGGGAACATGGCCAGCCCCACGATCGCGGCGTAGACCCCGAAGGCTGTGGCCTTGAAGTCAGGGGGAATGATGGTGGCCAGAAACGCCTTCTGAATCCCTTCGGTCAATCCCATGAACAGCCCGTACAGGCTGAACAATACCCAGATGGCCGCACTGTTTTTGGCCACCGCAAAGCCGTAATACAGTCCGGCGAAGAGCACGAATCCCAGCAGGATGATGCGTTTCTTGCCGAACCGGTCCGCTGCCATCCCTGCGGGAAAAGAGGTGAGGGAGTAGACGAGATTGAATGCCAGGTAGACGGCGGGGATCATCACCGTCGGGATGCCGACCTGCTCCGCCCGCAGGATCAGGAAGGCGTCGCTGGAATTGCCCAGCGCGAACAGGGTTGCGATGGCGATAAAGCATTTCATCCGCCAGTCAAAATGGCTGAAGCTCAGCCGAGGCAGCGCCGTTTGGGAGGTTGGCTGTTTTTTCTTCTCCTGGATGAAGAGGATAATCAGGATGACCGCAATCACGCCCGGCACCATGGAGAGCCAGAAGAGCAAGCGGTAGTCGTTGTTGAAGATCCCGAGGAGAAAGATGGTCATGGCCGGTCCGGCCACGGCGCCCATGGTGTCCATGGCCCGGTGGAAGCTGAAGGCCCGGCCCAGATGGGTTGCCTGGGTGGCTTCGGCAATGATCGCATCCCGGGGGGCGGTGCGGATGCCCTTGCCCAGCCGGTCGGTGAAGCGGGAACCCAGAACCTGCTGCCAGACGGCAGCGGTGGCCATGATTGGCCGGCTCAGGGTGGAGATGGCATAACCGGCGAGCATCAGGTTTTTGCGCTGCCCGATCCGGTCGGAAAACCAGCCGGAAAAGACCTTGAGCAGACTGGCCGTTGATTCGGCCGTCCCCTCGATCAGGCCGATCATGGACATGTTGACCCCCAGCACGTTGGCCAGAAAGAGGGGAATGAGCGGGTAGATCATTTCCGAACTCACGTCCATGAAAAAGCTGACAAGCCCCGAGAAGAAGACGTTCTTGCCGAAGCCGAAAAAGGTTTTTTCTTTTTTCAAGGGGTATCCTTCTGCATGGCGAAATAAAAAAACTCCCACCCCCTGTGCAAGGGCAGAAGTCGTCATCCTTGCGGGCAAGGCGTTCAACAGCGGACACAAGCCGTCTTGAGGGTAAGTGTAGACCAGGATCCCAGCCTTGTCAATCGTTGAGAATCTCCTCTTTTTTGCGACCGGAAATTGGTATGCTGGATAAGGAGAGAAATTCTGCCAACGCGGAGGGAAGATGATGCCCCGTCAGGTTGATCATGCCGCACTCATGGAGTTCGTGCAAAAGCGGCGCAAGGGTACGGGCGGCTATGGCGCCACGCCACGATTGCCCGCCACCATCGAAGACACCTTTCAGGCCCTGGCCATCACTCTGGTGCTGGGCGAGGAGTCGCCCGCTCCCCGGTCAGATCCCGCCCTGGCCGGATATCTTACCCGCAGGTTGGCCGCTCCCTGGCTGGGGATCGGCACCACCTTCCGCCTGCTGATTACCTGCCGCATCTGCGGGCTTGCCGTGGATGTCGAGCGGGTGCGCTCCCATCTCGCGGCCTGCCTGGCCTGGGACGCTTCCCTTGCCGCCGACTATTATGTGGGCAGGATAGCCAGGGAGATCCTTGGTGCGGATCCTGCCGCCCTCGGGTTTGCGCGGCCGGTGGCGCTGCCTGCCCGGTGTGCGGTGGAAGACGCGGCCAGGTATCTGGCTGTGAAAGCAGAGGCCGGGCAGCGGATCGAGGAGGCGGAGGAGCTGCGCGGCTGGCTCCAGCGCTCACAGAACGGCGACGGCGGCTTCGGTTTTTTTCCGGGAACCACCTCGTTTATCGAAAATTGTCATGCCGCCCTTGCGGCCCTGAGCCTTTTGGGGGCACGGCCCCTTGCTCCGGCCAATGCCTGGGCATTTATCGTCAGCTGCCAGACCGGAGGCGGCGGTTTTGGCCGGAGCCCGAGTGCAGCCCCCTTTCTCGACGCCTCCTGGTATGGCGTTGCCAGCCTCCGGTTGCTGGAGGAGATGGAGCGGCAGCCAACAGGGGTCTTGCCGGAAACCTCAAACCGGCAGAGCCGTCTGATTTTTTCCGTTTAACACGGAAGAACATTGTTTTTGCCGAAGCCCTCCCACTTGAGCATGTCACCATGAATTTTTTCATTGACCCGATGGGAAAACGCAGTTAACATATGCGTGTTAGCTCATATGAATATTAATAAATATCAACCGTGCCACCCATGCAAAAACTAGCCCAATTCATCAAGATTCTCGGAGACACAAGCCGACTATCGATTATTCGATCAATTGGCGAGGGGGCTCTGTCGGTAACCGAAATTATCAATGATACAGGACTGTCCCAGACCTTGGTATCTTTTCATCTCCGCAACTTGCGTGATGCGAGGGTTGTCACCACCCGCAGGGACGGTCCCTTTATTTATTACAGCCTCAAGGATCTCTCACTGATTGATATTCTCGACAAACTCGCCTTTTTTGCCGACTTGGAATACGATTTTTCCCGTGTGTCAGCGACGTTGAAGCCAGACGAGATCGTTTCCGCTAAAAGGAGGTAACTGCTATGTGGTGTAACGGACCAGTATGGGGACCTGGGTATGGTTGGTGGTTTATGCCTCTTTTCGGCATGGTCTTTATGGTGATTTTCCTTTATGTCATCAGCAGGATCTTCGGCAACAGCGGTGCCCACGGCTCTTTTCCCTGCGGGAGGCACGCAAGTAGAAAAGATCAAGACGATATCGTTGAATTGAAGGAGGAAATTCGTGAATTGCGCACGGAGATACGGTCATTGAAGGAGAACAAAAAATCAAAGCAGTAAAGCTCATGAGAGAAAAGGCGTCGTTGGTACTTCCGCCGTTGAGAAAAAATTCAACGAGCGGCGTGTGGGAAGTCAAATATCAAAGAAATTATGCACAATGACTTAAGGCGCTATGTATAGCCGACAGTCTATTCAAAACTCAGGAGGTAACGCGGTGAAGAATATGATGGAAGGCCCGATGAATCCGCAAGAAATGATGCAAAATATGATGGGCGGAATGTCATCCGCCGACAAAATGGCCTGTATGCGGGAGATGATGCCTAAATGCATGAGCATGATGTTCTCTCAATTGCCGCCTCATGAACGAGTTCAATTTGCCAAGGAGATGATAGGCAGGATGTTCGAAGAGGTTAAGGGACATGCCGCCGAAACCCCGGATACTGATTCAGGAGGGAGCACGAAAAAGACGGGGCAAGAAAATTCGGAAGCGGCAAGCAAAGGCCGAGGGAAAAACAAGTAAAAACGGCAGGTCTGACCGTTCCTGGCCACGATAAGGTGACTTGATGGATACTATTATTGACAAAGCCGGGTTGGAAAGACTCAACCATGCGCAGAAGAAAGAACTTCTCAACGGCCTTGCAGCATCCCTGCTCCAGGAGCTTACCGAAAAAGAGAAAAAGGATCTCTTGCAGAAGATCGTCTCCTGTGGGGGAGATACGTGGCAGGTCATTGATATGGTGGAGCATTGAATTAAAGAATGCACGGATTCAGGCGTGAATCCCCTTGAAATGAGCAAAGAGGTTATATCGGCCATCAGTCACACCTACGAACTGGCCTCCTATTCCACCTCGGAACTGCGCAGCCTGTTTGATGACTGGCTGGGTGTGATTGAGCAGCTTGTGGTCGATTTTGTCAACCAGCAAAAAAAGGCAGACCCCGACGAAATCGCCACCCATCTCAATTTGCAACGCACCAGTGCTATCTTTGTTCTCAGCAAGCTTGCCCGTGAAGGGAAAGTCACCATGCAGGCCTCCGGCAATGGTGAGCGTAAAAGTAATATCAAACAGTTGCGGCCCAAAAAATGAAAGAGAAACTTGCCAGCGGGCGGCGCCACAGTATTGGGCGTGGGATTGATTGTCTATGCCTTGCTGCATTCTTGACGGGAGGAAATGTATGTTGGAGCAGAAGAAAAACACCACGGAAAATTTCAGTTGCTGAGCCCCCGAAGAAGATACTGGCGGTCGCCAGGAAAAAGGGGGCGGTTTTTTGTCCAAGTTGTCGGAAAAGTTGTTGAAATCAGACAAAACTCAAGCCCAGCCAGCCACTCCTTCGGGGAAGCCTGATCTCGCAAGCAACCGGCAGACCGAACATTGCATGGTCTGTGGCGAAGCCCTTCAATATCAGGACAAATCGGCCGAGGTTTCCTGCAGTTATTGCAAGAGATCAGACTCCGGCCATATTGTCTGTCCAAACGGCCATTATATCTGCGAACAGTGTCACAACCAAGACGCCATGCGGGTAATCGAAGATATCATGTTTACCGCGGAATCGATTGACCCCAACGAAATTGCCGAATTAGCCTTTAGTTTTTCAGGTCTTCCCATGCTTGGTTGCCAACACGCCTATATTGCCGGCGGCGCGCTCATGGCCGCTTTGAAAAACCAGGGCACAGCACACGTCACCAATGACGACATCAAGGAAGTGTTCAAGCGGACCCGCAAGCAGGCACATGGCGGATACTGCGGTCTTTCCGGAGTGTGCGGCATTGTTCCGGCCCTAGGCACCTGTATCAGCGTGCTTACTGGCGCCCAATGCGGCAAAGACCGCGAGCAGCGTATCACCATGGAGGCTGTAACCAGGGTAACAAGGGTGATAACCGATTTGACCGGGCCTAGCTGCTGCAAGGCCTATGTACGGGCCTCGCTTAAGGCTGCGGTGGAATTTCTTGAAGAACACTTTGCGATCAGTTTGCCGAGTGCGGGGGAGGCGTCCTGCCAATTCAGCCCTAAACATCCCCACGGTTGCCGGGAGATGAACTGCCCATATTTCGGACTAAAAAAGAATTAGGCTCCGGCAGTAAGCGGCAGCCAGGTATCGATTCACAGATTGAATAATTAGGGGGGAACGATGACAAATAATCTCAAAAAATATCAGGATTTTTTTGATTCTGTCTATGAAGGCGGGGTGATCGACACCAAGACCAAGCACCTGATTGCCCTGGGAGCCTCGCTTGCGGCAGGGTGCCAACCCTGAACTCAGTATTGTCTTGCAGTTGCAAGAAAACATGGGGCATCTGACGACGAGCTGCATGAAACCATGCAAATTGCCATGACCGTCGGTGCAACAAAAGTACAGATTATCCAGGAAAGTACCTTGGCCATCATGGGGCAAAAGGACTTGGGACAAGAGCCGCCAGACGACTCAACTTGTAAACCGTGAGCTCTCTCTGACCGCTCTGGATGAGTGGCATAGAGGCAGGCGGGGTGATCGACAACAAGATCAAGTACCTCTGATTGCCTTGGGAGCTTCAGTGGCGTCAGGGTAACAACCCTGAACTCAGTCTTGCCTTGCAGTTGCAAGACAACATGGGGCATCTGACGAAGACACTGCAAAACCATGCAGCAAATTGCCATGGTCGGCAGCGCCACAAAAAAATATAGTTTTCTTGAGGAGCCATTGATATGTACAAGCGATTTTTCGTTTTTGGTAGCGCACTCCTTCAGGTGCTTGCCATGGGCCTGCTGACCCCGGTTATGGCCGCGGACCAGCAATTTGTGAATCTGGAAAACTCAAAGGAGACGCTATGAATATTTCAATGCAACCAAGCAAACCGTCCAACGTGATCCTCATTGTGCTGCTGACCCTGCTGATCCTGCTCAGCGGCTGCGCCTCGACTAAGACCTCTGCAGGCCCTGCAGCTGATGGCACCCTTTTTGTCAAAGGCCGGGCTATCAAAATCAGTACCCATGGCGATCTCACCACCATCAATATCAAATCAGCGAAGGGTGATGTTGTCATTGTTCAGGTAACGCCGGCAACCAAGCTCACAGATTTGAAGTCCATCGCGGAACTCAGCAAAGATACACCGGTTGAAGTGCGTTACCGAGTTGAAGGTGGGCACAACATCGCCGTTCAGTTTACCAAACTGGCGGAAGGATCATGCGATAGCTGATTTTCCGCCATGAGGGCTGGCGGCGGGGGCCTTATCGTTGCACCCCGCTGTCTGCCTTCTGGGAAGTTAGTTTAGTGCGATTTAGAAACCCTTGCCCTGATGGCAAAGGTACAGGTTCAGAGGCTATGCCCTCTGAACAACTCAGTGGTACTCCTAGGCGAGGTTGTCCCCACAACTTCAAGTCTAGGAGTATCCAATGAGTCGATTTAGAAAGCTATCACAAACAATCTGGCATTGCCAATATCATGTTGTAGGGGTACCCAAATACAGGTTTCGGATACTGACAGGCGAGATCGCCGAAGAGGTATCAAGATGTATCAGGGTGTTTTCGGAACGAGCGGAAGTAGAAGTGGTTGAGTTGAGCATCGGGGGCAAGGGGGATGTTGTCCCCGGCATAGGGGTGACCAAAGCCAAGAAGCCAATCCGCCCCAAAAGCCGCCGGTCCCGAATGCCAGTAGTTTAAGCGACGGAGGGGGCATCAATATACCAGCGCCCCTGCTACTCCGGCCCCCAGGATGATAAGCGTCGGGTCTGCCTTGGTAAAGGCAATGATCGCGAAGCTGCCCAATGCGATTGCTCCTGTCGGGATGTCCACAATGGAGGTCTTGCCCAGGGTTATTGCCACCGCCGCGAGCAGGCCGATTACGGCCGGCCTGATGCCCTTGAAACTCGCATTGACTATCCAGGAGTTCTTGAACTGCAGGTAATAGTGGCTGATGATCGTCACAATGACGATCGAGGGCAGATAGGTGCAGACGGCAGCGCCCAGCGCGCCCCAAAATCCGAAGATTTTATAGCCGATAAATACGTTCATGATGGTCAACGGCCCCGGCGTGACCTGACCGATGGCGACGCTGTCGATGAATTCCTTGCTGGTGAGCCAGTGATAATGGTCGACGATTTCGCGTTGCAGGAGCGGCAGCATGACGAAGCCGCCACCGATCGTAAAGAGATTGATATACAAAAGCGCCCAGAAGAATTTCAGGATTTCCACTCTGTCCTCCTCCCGTGCAAAAATACGCCGGCAAGGGCTGCGGCAACGATCAGGACAATCGGATTGAACTTGAACACCGCCAGGCATATCAAGGCGGTCAGGGCGAAGGCGATGCTCTGGTAGTCCTTGAGGATTTTTCTGCTCATGGAGTAGACAACCGAGGCAATAAGCCCGACAACCGCCGCGCCGACCCCTTTCAGGATGGCCTTTAAGAGCGCAATCTCCTTGTACCTGACGTAGATAAAAGCGAGGATCAGAATCAGGACAAAGGAGGGAAGGACCTGACCGAGAACCGTGGCAAGCGCGCCCCGCCATTTTCTGAGGGTATAGCCTATGAATATGCCGGTATTGACAATGGGGGCGCCGGGGGTTAGCTGTCCTATGACGACGCTTTCGGCGAACTCTTCATGGCTGAGCCATTTTCTTTTGTGCACGAGTTCCCGCTCAAAAAAGGCGAGCATGGAATACACTCCGCCAAAGGCAAAGGCGCCCATCTTAAGAAAGACCGTAAAGATGTCTTTTGCTTTCACCTTTGGGGAAGACATCAGCGGTTTTCCTTGCTGGAACTGTTTTTTAAGCACGCGTCCACCACCTGGCGGACCTCGGCCAGGCATCAGCGGCCGGCGGGGTTTTTCTCCGCGCATCGGCATCGGCCGCCTTTCTTCTCCGAGACAATGCGCTCCATGATCAACGAACGGCCGTGTTCCAGGACGTCCTGCTGTAAATCCTCTTCGCTGTAACCAAAACAGTAACAAATCAGGCGTGGCATGTTAGCCCTCCAATGGGAGATGGTGCAGGCAATGGCGCCGGGCGCGGATATCCCGGCAAGATGATGTTCTTTCTATACCTTTTGGGGAATGACTTTGTCCAGAGCGGAAGCGCATAGGTTTTTCCTAAAAAAGGAAGATGGCCACCGTGCCGCCGGCAAGGACCACCCAGAGGAGATCGATCTTTTTGAACAAGGCCCCGAAGGCTGCGGCGCCAAGAAGCAGATGGAGCCAGTCCCAGTGGACATGCAGGGCAAGGCGGATGCTGACCGTGCAGAGCAGGCCGACAAAGGAGCAGAGAACTCCGTCAATGGCCCGATTGAACCAGCAGGAGGCGCGCAGCCTGGCAAAATAGGGGGCGGTGCCGATCACCAGCAGCAGGGAAGGGAGGAACATGGCCGTCGTGGCGACGAAGGCGCCGGCAAGGCCGTGGAGCAGGTAGCCGACAAAAGTCGCCGTGATCACGATGGGGCCGGGGGTGAGCTGGCCCAGGGCGATGCCGTCCAGAAAAGTCGGGGCAGCCAGCCAGGCGTGGGTCTCAACGATTTCATGGAACAGGAGGGGCACCGAGGCAAAGCCGCCGCCAAAGGCCATGAGGTCGACTCTGGTCATGATCAGGGCCAGCTGTGCGAGGCCGGAGCGGAAAAAAACGAGCAGCCCGAAGCCCGCGCCAGCCGCGGCCAGCAGGAAGAGAAGCGGCAGGGTGGTGGAGGGCATGGGGGTCCGGGGCTCTGTCTGCGGTGGAATTGGTTGCCCGTTGTGCAGCGCCAGGCTCAGCAGTGCGGCAAGGATCAGAATGAGGACCGGATGCACTGCAAGCCCGAACAACCCCGCCGCCATGAGGGCCACAAGGCCATGTTGCCAGCGGGTAAGGGAATTCCGGCCAAAGGAGATGGCGGCACTGGCGACAATGGCGACAATAATGGCTTGCAACCCGCTGAAAACCGCAACCACGGCGGGCAGCGAATGCGTACGGGCGTAAAGAACTGAAAGCAGTGTCATGAGGAGGAAGGCAGGCAGACCGAAGCCAAGATAGCTTGCGATGGCCCCCCGCACTCCTTGGAGCCGCAGGCCGACGTAGGCGGCCATCTGCATGGCGGTCGCCCCTGGAATTGTCTGGCAGAGGGCCACGCCATCCCGGAAGGCTTCCTGGTCGAGCCATCGTTTCCGCCCGACCGCAAGTTCGCGGATGTGGGCGATCATGGCCGGACCTCCGAAGGCAGTGGTTCCCAGGCGCAGGAAGGAGAAGAACAACCGGCGTGGTGATGGGGGTGGCAGAAGTGGTTTTTCCTGGACATCTTGCATGTTGCGGGTCCTTTTGCCCAAGAAGATATGGCATGCCGCCCTTTTTTTGGGAAGGATGCGGGGGAATGGCCGCCTTGCTCAACGATGGGGCGGTAAAATCCGGGACAGGGCCAGGGAAAAGTCCGCAAGGGAGACCGGCTTGGCCAGAAATTCGCGGATACCCATGGCCTTGGCCTTTTCGGCATCCACGCTCTCGCTGAAGCCGGTGGTAAGAATAACCGGCAGCTCGGGCCGGATGGCCAAAATCTTGGCGGCCAGCTGCATGCCGGAGAGTCCAGGCATGGTCTGATCGGTTACCAGGGCGTCGAAACTTTCCGGGGCAGCGCTGAAGGCGGCAAGAGCCGCGCTGCTGTCGGTAAAGGGTGAAACCTCGCAGCCGATGGCGGTAAGTTCGTTGATGCCGAGCTGCACCAGCATCTCCTCGTCGTCAACAAAGAGCACCCTGCCGCTGAGCTGGTGGAGGGAATTTCCGGTTCCCTCGGCCGGTTCCGTTGGCGCTGCTTTCTGGACGATGGGAAAGTAAATGCTGAATTCCGCGCCCTGGCCGGGGCTGCTCCGCACGGTGATGGCGCCCAGGTTGGCCTTGACAATGCCATGCACCGTGGAAAGACCAAGGCCGGTGCCCTGGCCGATACCCTTGGTGGTAAAGTAGGGCTCAAAGATCCGGGTCTGGGTGAGGCTGTCCATTCCCTGCCCGGTATCCCGGACAATGAGCCGCGCCTGCGGTCCGGCCTGCAGTCCGGAAACAGTCTTGGCAAAGACATGGTCGAGAGCCACCTCTTCCAGCTCGATCTCAAGGGTGCCGCCGCTGTCAAGCATGGCATACCGGGCATTGGCGCAAAGATTCATGATCACCTGATGGATATGCGTGGGATTGGCAAGGACAGGGCCGCATTGGCCGTTGATTCTCTGATGAACGGTGATGGTGGCCGGCAGGGTGCTGCGCAGAAAGGCCAGGGACTCCTTGATCAGGGGTTGCAGGAGCAGGGGTTGCCGCTGTTGCTCGTTCTTCCGGCTGAAGGTGAGAATCTGCTGTACCAGATCGGCCGCCCGCAGGCCAGCCTTGATGATCTGCTGAAGATTTTCCCGCAGCGAGTCCTGCACGCCCTGTTCACGCAGCGAGATCTGGGCATAGCCCAGGATGGCGTTGAGCATGTTGTTGAAATCATGGGCAATGCCGCCCGCCAGAGTGCCGATGGCCTCCATCTTCTGGGACTGGAGCAGATTTTCCTGGAGCTGCTTCAGTTCGGTCATGTCGTGCAGCACGAGAACCTGACCGGCTTTCCCCTGGCTGGCTTTGGAGATCTCGGAAATGGAAGGGATGACGGAATATTCGCGCCCCGATCTGGCAATGAGAATGGGGCAAAGCGTATTCAGCTGAGCCTGGTCGTAAAACAGCTCGGCAATGTTCTGCGGCATGATCCGTTGCCCTTTGTCGTGGGGATGGACAAGGTGTACTATCTCCTCCACGTTGCGGCCGATTGCTTCATCGTTCGGCCAACCCGTCATTTTTTCGGCAATGCTGTTCAAGAGCAAAACCCTGTCCCGTCCGTCCAGGGTGACGATGCCGTCGCCTATGCTGCGCAGGGTCACGGCAAGCAGCCCTTTTTCCTCCTGGAGCTGTGCATGGAGCTTGTTGAACACCAGGTGGTTGAGCCCGGCCTGGCCCAGCATTTTTGTGAGCAAAACCAGGAATTCGGCCAGTTTCTCCATCTTGGCCATGGGCATGCGCGTTTGTTTCTTGAGGGCGGCAAGGTAGGCGTCCGGCTCCAGGCCGATATCCTCGGCAAAGGCGCGGAAACGGTTTTCGTCGTCTTCGCCGTCGATCATGACCTGGCCCAAGGCCCAGGTACCCAACCGCTTGCCTTCGATAACAATCGGGGCGACAGCATCCATCAGTCCGGCGCTGATGCATTGCCGGGTGGAGGGTTTGTTCTCCAGCGCAGACTGCAACAGCCGTTCGTCCGACTGGAGGCATCTGGCCAGACCTTCCTCCCTGCCCCTGACCATGAGGCAGGATTCGGAAAAATTATAAACATCGGTCACCATCTCCATCCGCTCGTCGAAGATGGCGGAGGTTATGCCGTGGATTTCGGCAAAGACGGAAACCATCCGTTCCAGGTCGGCAAGATTGAAAATATCCCGCAGCCCGGCGTTGCGAATTGTCTCCCTGAGGAGTTGTTGCGGGTTTTCCTCCTGGCGGGCGAGGGGATCGCCACCGAGGTCCGGCGCTCGTGTTTGCAGGAAAATGAGGGTGCCTGCGATCTTCCCTTCCTTGATAAAGGGACGGGCTTCAAAAAAAAAGGTCAGCTCCGGACCCTGCTTGGGCTGCAGCGTGACCCGGTGGTTGACATTGCGTTGGGGGGAGTGGATGATTCGGTTGATGGGGCAGCGGTCCAGGCAGCCAGCGCCCCGGCCGAACAGTTCGAAGCATTTTCGTCCCAGCGCCTCGCTGTTTGAAAAGCCCAGTAGCTGTTCCGTCTGGCTGTTAAGGAAGAGAAGATTTTGTTCCGGATCAATGAGGTAAACGGCCTCGCGCATCAGGTTGAGGATGTTCGCCTCGTCGGCGCTTATATGATATGTCCGGTGATCAGGCATGGCGAAAAAGGATCGTGATGGTAAAGAGGGCAGGTGCCGGGTAGGAGTTTTCTTTACCATATTCAAAACAAAATCAACATGTTTTTCCGTCTTGATGGCACTGGGCTGGGAGCGGATTTTTTCGTCATCCCTGGGAGGTGGAGGAGAATTGAGCCGGGCAGGGACCAGTTAGGGGGCATGTTCAACTATTCCTGTGATCGCCAGGGTCTGTGACGGCTGTGTGGTCATGACCCGGTTGCGGAGCAGGGGCATGGTTGAGGGGCAGTTTCACCGTCACGGTGGTCCCTGTCCCGAGCTGGCTGCTGATGGAGATGCTGCCGCCGTGGCCGCTGACAATCTTTCGGGCGGAAAAAAGGCCGAGTCCGGTGCCCTTGGCCATGGACCGGGTATGCTCCAGCCGGCGAAAAGGCTCGAAAAGTCTGGGGATCTCCGATGCCGGGATACCCACCCCGGCGTCGGTTACGGTAAGCACGCCCCAATCTTCCTGGCGTTGCAGCCGGATGTGGATCGGGGTGCCTGCCGCGCTGTACTTGACCGCGTTTGAGATGAGATTGGTCGCGATCCGCCCCAGGCGGCTGGCATCGCCCCGCACCGGACAGGGAGATCCCTCGTAGTGGAGCCGATGGCTGGTGATGAGCGGTGCCTGCCTGGCATGTAATGTTTTCAGCAACTCGTGGAGATCCACGTCCGTCATTTCCTGGGGTTGGGGCGTCTCCTCCTGCCGTACCGTCTCCACCAGTTCACCGATCAGCTCTTCCATCGCTTCTGTCTGGCCGATGATGCTGTCAAGGAGCGGCAGCTGGTTTTGCGCCACGGCCTCCTTTCTTTTCAGGCGCCGGGCCGCGCCACCGATGAGTACCAGCGGGTTTTTCAGATCATGGGCCAAGGCGGCGATGAGATGGCCCCGTTCCTGATGCAGGGCGGCGATGTTATCGGCCATTTCGTTGAATGAGCGGCTGAGCAGCCCCATTTCATCGTTGAAGTATACCGTTGCCCGGGCCATTGTCTCGCCCTCGCCGAAACGGGTCGCGGTTTGGCTCAGGGAGCGGGCGGGCCGGACAATGCGCCGGAGCAAGAGGACGGAGCCGAGCCCCGAGGCGAGGACGACGGAGATGATCACTCCCAGCGACCAGCGGTCCACCAGGGTATCGAGGTGTTTGCTCCGGGCCAGGGTCTCGGTCATTTGGGCCCGTTTATCTTCCCTGTATTTTTCCACCGCCGCGAGCAGCCGGTCGGCGGTTTTGTTTATGGCCGGCAAGGGCTGGGGAGGGAGGGAGAGGGCTCCGGTCCGGTATTCCTGGAAGAGAGCGAAAATATCGTTTACCTGCGGCCGGTCCTTCGCCGGCCGGTCGGCCATTGAGAGCTCTTCGATCAGGGACCGGGATTGCTCCATCAGCACTTTTTCCTTGCGGCTAAAAGCAGGATCGCCGGTATCATGCAGGAGGAGTGCCATGCGACGCTCCTCAAGAAGCCCGTTTTCCAGGCGATGGGCCATCTCGACGGCCCCGGCATCCTTGAGGGTTTCAGCGTTCATGGATCGCAGCGCACTGGTGCTCAGCACCATGGCCGAGGCCATGGTCAGGAAACAGCAGACGAGTCCGCCCAGCCAGAAGTAGATAAATTTTTTTATGCTCACGCCTTTCCTCATTTTGCTGCCGTGTTCCGGTCGCGCACCGTTAACAGTATAGTCACTTCGCAGCGGAAAAGGTTCCGGAAAAGGTGGGTCGGGTCTGGAAATTCAGGGGCGAAGGGCAGATCCTTGGAGCAGGTCCGGCACAGCCCATGCCGCCGGGGGTAGGCGGCATGGGCCGGAAGTTTTTTCAGCGGCCATAATAGGAGATCAGCGAGGCCTTGGCCAGGGCGTTCTGGTTGAGGTAGTAGCCCACCATGGCCGGGGGAGAGGCGCTGTCCAGATCCAGCTTCTCCACCTTGAGTGCATAGACGGTGAAGACATAGCGGTGCGGTTTGTCGCCCATCGGCGGGCAGGCGCCGCCAAAGCCGGACTTGCCGTAGTCGGTGATACTTTGGACGCTGCCCTTGGGCGCGAGGGATTTTAAGGGATTGCCGGCGTCGGCGGTCAGCTGGTTGACCGATGCCGGGATATTGAATACCACCCAGTGCCACCAGCCGCTGCCGGTGGGGGCGTCAGGGTCATAGACGGTGACGGCAAAACTTTTTGTCTCCGACGGTGCATTCTGCCACCGCAGCTCGGGGGAAATGTTCTTGCCGGTGCAGCCAAAGCCGGAAAAGACCTGCCGGTCCGAGAGCTGGCCGCCGAGATCCTTGCTGAACAGGGTGAAATTTGCCGCCTGGCCGAAGGTGGCGGTCAACATAACAGCGAGGAACGCGAAAGCTATCTGGCAATGCAAGGTGTGTTGTTTCATGCGAATCTCCTTATCTGTGTTGTTGGTGATTATGCCGATCAGGGCGAACCTGATCACTCTACACTTTGCGGCAGATTTTGCCGGATAACAAACTGAATTTATTTAATATTTAACCTGGCACCCGTGGGCGGGCTTCAGCTTTTACCCCATTTCCCTTGGATACGGCGCACCGCCTCCTGAACATTTTCTTTGGAGCCAAACGCGGAAAGCCGGAAATAACCCTCGCCGCTGGGACCGAAACCGCTGCCCGGCGTGCCGACCACATGGCATTCAGTGAGCAGTTTGTCGAAGAAATCCCAGCTTGCCATTCCCCCCGGCGTTTTTAGCCAGATATAAGGGGCGTTGATCCCACCGTAGCAGGTGATGCCAGCCGCTTTAAGCCCCTCCAAGATAAGGCGGGCGTTGTCCAGGTAAAAAGAGAGGGTTTCCTGTACTTGGGCCCAGCCAGCCTCCGAATAGACAGCAGCCGCAGCACGCTGGACCGGATAGGAAACCCCGTTGAACTTGGTGCATTGCCTGCGGTTCCAGAGTTTGTTTAAACCCACTTTCTCACCGCCCGCGGTAAGGGCCATGAGCTGCTCGGGGACCACGG
Organism: Deltaproteobacteria bacterium; assembly: GCA_021847425.1. Taxonomy (GTDB): domain Bacteria; phylum Desulfobacterota; class Desulfobulbia; order Desulfobulbales; family Desulfurivibrionaceae; genus Thiovibrio. The sequence continues at coordinate 18,705 of JAJZRF010000030.1, forward strand.
TCAGGCCGCAACGTACCCCGGTAAAGCCTGCGGTTTTAGAAAAGGAGCGGAATTCGATGGCGCAATTCTTCGCGCCCTCAATTTCGTAGATGGAGTGGGGTATCCCCGGTTCGGTGATGAATGCCTCGTAGGCAGCGTCAAAAAAGATGATTGAGCCGCAGGCGTTGGCATAGTCCACCCAGGCCTTCAGCTCTGCCCTGGTGGCCACCATGCCGGTGGGGTTGTTGGGGTAGCAGAGATAGATGATGTCAACTTTTTCCGTGGGAATGGCCGGGGCAAAGTTGTTTTCTTCGGTGCAGGGCAGATAGACCAGCCCTTCGTAGTAGCCCCTGGCGTCCGCCTCACCACTCCGGCCGATCATGACATTGGTGTCATTGTACACCGGGTATACAGGATCACAGATGGCGACCTTGTTTGCCAGGGCAAAAATATCAAGGATATTGGCGCTGTCGCATTTGGAGCCGTCCGAAATAAAGACCTCCGAGGGCAGAAGATCCACGCCCAGCGGCTTGTACGATTTTTCAATGATGATCTTGCTCAGCCAGTCGTACCCCTGTTCCGGTCCGTAGCCGTGAAAGGTCGCCCCCCTGGCCAGATCGTCAACCCCGTCGTGAAAGGCCTTGATAACCGCCGGGGCAAGCGGTTGTGTTACATCGCCGATGCCAAGGCGGATAACCTTGGCATCGGGATTGGCGTCGGTAAAACCCCTTACCCGGCGGCCGATTTCCGGAAAGAGATAGCCCGCTTTGAGCTTGAGATAGTTTTCGTTTATTAAGGTCATGTTCCCTCCTCGTATTTCAAGACCAGGCATTCCAGTGTCCCTGCATCAAAAAAAATCCTGCCTTGCAAGGCAAGGCAGGATTTCCCAAACAAGACTTGGTCAAGCCATGTTTATTTCTTTTCCGGCTCCAGGGCCTTGGCCCGGCCTTCCAGGAATTTCCAGGATTTTTCCACATCCTTCTGGGATTGGGCCATGAGTTCCTCCGCATGCTCCGGATTCATCATTTTCAGGGCGCGGTAGCGGTTTTCGTTCAAGGCATATTCCGCAAAAGGAATGGACGGGGCCTTGCTGTCGATCTGGAGGGGGTTTTTCCCTTGTGCCTCCAGCTCTGGGTTATAGCGGTACAGAGGCCAGTGTCCGCAATTCACCGCCTTTCTCTGCTGGTCAAAGCCCTTGGCCATGTTGATGCCGTGGTTGATGCAGTGGGCGTAAGCAATGATCAGGGAAGGACCCTCATACGCCTCGGCCTCGGCAAATGCCTTGACCACCTGGGTCGGGTTGGCGCCCAGAGCGATCTTGGCCACATAGACGTTGCCGTAAGTGGAGAAGATCATGCCGATGTCCTTTTTCGGCATTTTCTTGCCGCCTGCGGCGAACTGGGCCGTGGCTGCACGCGGAGTGGACTTGGACATCTGGCCGCCGGTGTTGGAGTACACCTCGGTGTCGAGGATTAAAACGTTGACGTTTTCTCCGGAAGCGAGAACATGGTCCAGGCCGCCGTAACCGATATCATAGGCCCAGCCGTCACCGCCGAAGATCCAGACGGATTTTTTGACCAGATAGTCTGCCACAGGCAGGAGCCGCTTGGCGATCACAGACTTACTCTTGGCAAGGGTTTCCTTCAGCTTCTCCACCCGGCCGCGCTGGGCTTCGATCTCGTCCTGGGTTTTCTGGGGTGCGCTGGTGATCTCGCCAGCCATTTTCTTGGTGATGAGTTTTTCAGTCACCGCCTTGTCCAGCAACTCGGTGGCCTGGGCAGCAAATTTGTTCGCGGTGTTGCGCATGCCAAGGCCGAATTCGGCATTGTCTTCAAACAGGGAGTTTGACCAGACCGGCCCGCGGCCATCGGCCCGTTTGCAGTAAGGGGTGGTGGGCAGGTTGCCGCCGTAGATCGAGGAGCAGCCCGTGGCGTTGGCAATCATCATCCGGTCGCCGAACATCTGGGTGGCAAGCTTGATATAGGGGGTCTCGCCGCAACCGGCGCAGGCGCCGGAAAACTCGAACAGGGGCCGGATCAACTGGCTGCCCTTGACGGTGGAAGGATCGATTTCCTTGTTCGCGACCTCGGGCAGGTTCAGGAAATATTTGACATTGGGGATTTCCTGGGTGCGGAGCGTCTCGTTGTTTTCGATCATCTTCAGGGCTTTCTCCTTGGCCGGGCAGGCATCGACACAGAGTGTGCAGCCGCAGCAGTCTTCGGTGAAGACCTGAATGATGGTTTTGCTTCCCTTGAACTGGGTGCCGACAGCATCGACACTCTTCATGCTCTTGGGCTGTTTTTTGAGGTCTCCAGCCTTGACAATCTTCATCCGGATGGCGGCGTGGGGGCAGACCAGCGAGCAGCGGCCGCACTGGATGCAGTTGGCCGGAATCCACTCGGGCACATGCACCGCGATGTTGCGCTTCTCGTACTGGGTGGTGCCGGTGGGCCAGGTGCCGTCGCAGGGCATCTGGGAGACCTTGATCTGGTCGCCCTTGCCCTCGATCATCTTGGCGGTGACTTCCTTGACAAAGTCCGGGGCGTCAGCAGAAACAACAGAGGGCTTTTCGTGGCCCCCCGCGGTCTTGGGGATTTTAACCTCGACGATGTTGTTTACCGCCGTGTCAACCGCGCCGTAGTTCATGTTGACGACCTTGTCGCCCTTCTTGCCGTAGGTCTTCTTGATCGCGTCCTTGATGGCCTTGATGGCTTCGGCCTTGGTGAGAATGCCGGAGATCAGGAAAAAGGCGGTCTGCATGATCATGTTGATCCTGGCGCCCAGGCCGATGGCCTCGGCCAGGGTGATGGCGTCGATGATGTAGAACTTGGCCTTCTTCTCGATCAGATCCTTCTGGACCACGGAGGGCAGCTGCTTCCAGACCTGATCCTTGTTGAAGGTGGTGGTGAGCAGAAAGGTGCCGCCGGTCTCCAAGTTGCCGACCATATCGTACTTGTCGAGGAAGGTGAAGTTGTGGCAGGCCACGAAGTTCGCCTTGTTGATCAGGTAGGGGGCAACGATTTTGTTTTTACCGAAACGCAGGTGGCTGGTGGTGATGGAGCCGGATTTCTTGGAGTCGTAAACAAAGTATCCTTGGGCGTTGTTGGGGGTTTCGGTGCCGATGATCTTGATGGTGTTCTTGTTGGCGCCCACGGTGCCGTCCGCGCCCAAGCCGTAGAACATGGCACGATAAACCTCCTTGCCCTCGATGTTGAAGGAGGGGTTGTACTTGAGGCTGGTGCGGGCCACATCGTCGTCAGGGCCGACGCAAAAATGGTTTTTGGTTTTCTTGGCGGCCATGTTGTCGAATACCGCCTTGACCATGGCCGGGGTGAATTCGGCGGAGCCTAAGCCGTAACGGCCGCCCAAGATTGCCGGAGACTTCTTGAGGATGCCTGCCTCAACCGCCTCGCCCACTGCGGTGCGAATGTCGAGGTAGAGGGGGTCGCCTGCGCTGCCAGGCTCCTTGGTGCGGTCGAGTACGGTGATGCGCTTTACCTTCTTGGGCAGGGCCTTGACCAGGGCGGCTGAGTCAAAGGGCCGGAACAACCGGACGATGACCAGGCCAACCTTCTTGCCTTTCTTGGCCAGATGTTCGATGGTGGCGGCAACGGTCTCGGCGCCGGAACCCATCATGATGACGACATCCTCGGCATCCGGGGCGCCGTAGTAATCAAAGAGGTGGTACTTGCGGCCGGTGAGCTTGGCGAACTTGTCCATGGTTTTCTGGACGATGGCCGGGGTGGCGTTGTAGAATTTGTTCACCGTCTCGCGGCCGGTGAAGTACACGTCGGGATTCTGGGCGGTGCCGCGCATCATGGGCCGGTCCGGGGAGAGGCCGCGCTTGCGGTGGGCAATGACCAGATCCTCGTCGATCATCTTGCCCATGTCGTCGAAGGTGAGCTGCTCGATCTTCTGAATTTCGTGGGAGGTGCGGAAGCCGTCGAAGAAGTGCATGAAGGGAATGCGGCTTGCGAGCGCGGCCTGGGTGGAGATCAAGGCCATGTCCTGGCATTCCTGGACGTTCTGGGAGCAAAGCATGGCCCAGCCTGTCTGGCGGGCAGCCATGACATCGCCGTGGTCGCCGAAGATGGAAAGACCCTGGCAGGCAAGGGAGCGGGCGGTGATATGGAAAACGGTCGGGGTCAGCTCGCCGGCCAGTTTGTACATGTTGGGAAGCATCAGAAGCAACCCCTGGGAAGCGGTAAAGGTGGTGCAGAGCGCGCCGGTGGTGAGGCTGCCGTGCAGGGCACCGGCCACGCCGCCCTCGGACTGCATCTGGGTGACAACCGGAATGGAGCCCCAGATGTTCTCCTGCTTGGCGGTTGCCTTGGTGTCGGACTCCGCCGCCATGGGAGTAGAGGGGGTGATGGGATAGATCGTGATTATCTCGCTGGTGGCGTAGGCCACATGGGTGCAGGCCTGATTGCCATCAATGGTGACCATTTTCCGGGACATAAACTCATCTCCTTCCATTCTGATTGGGTTGATAATGGTGTAAGCTTTCAGGGTCGCACCCCGTTGCGCGGGGCAGAAAGGGGGGCGGCCAAAATAACGTTGTTATCGACAGGAAAAAACCAAGATTACAGACAGCTCTTTACGTATAAATACGGGGGGTTAAAAGTGTCCGTCCGTATGTCGTTCATGCTGAACTTAATAATCTAAACGAAGTTTTCAAGAATATCCAGTTTTTATTTTATAGGCTGGTTTTGCGTGGTTTTTATGATCAGTTCCTGGGATTTGAGCAAGACTTTGGTGTCGGGGGGGACAGACTGGGTCAGCCAGGTGTTGCCGCCGATGACCGATCTGGCGCCGATGATGGTGTCGCCGCCCAGGATGGTGCTGCCGGCATAGACCGTGACATCGTCTTCAATGGTTGGATGGCGCTTGCTTTGCCGGTCAAGAGCGCCGGAATCGTCCCGTTTGAACGACAGGGCGCCCAAGGTCACGCCCTGATAGAGTTTGACGCGCTGGCCGAGGATACTGGTCTGGCCGATAACCACGCCGGTGCCGTGGTCGATGAAAAACGAACCGCCGATGGTGGCGCCCGGGTGGATATCGATGCCGGTAATACTATGGGCGTACTCGCCCATGATGCGGGGCAGGACGGGTACTCCCAGGATGTACAGCTCGTGGGCAACCCGGTAGACCATGATGGCGTATATGCCGGGATAGCTGAAGATGATTTCGTCAAAACTGCCGGCAGCAGGGTCGCCTTCATAGGCCGCCCGTACGTCCGTGGCCAGAATGGCCCGCAGGGCCGGCAATGCGTTGATGAATGTGAAGGCGTTTTCCTTGCCCTTGTCTTCGCAGTGCTGGCAGCTTGTGCCATGGCGGAGGCATTCGTGCCGGATGGCGTTGGAGATTTCCCTGGTCAGTTTTTCGTAGAGGCCGGAAATCTCAAGGCCAAGCTGGTACTTGAGATTGACCCGGTCGATGCCCTGGTTGCGGAAATAACCGGGGAAGATGACGTCCCGGCAGGATTCCAGGATGTCGATGACGTGCTGGCGGCTGGGCAGGGGCTCCGCTTCGACGTGCTCAAAGCAGGCGTTGTTGTAGCAGGTGTCCACTACCGCATCAACTATCCGTGGAAGACGGCTCCGGAAGTCGGCGTTGGCCGGATGTTCCTTTGGGCAGGCTTCATTTTGGGAAAGGGGAATTTTTTTTGTCTGGGTCACGGTGTGTCCTCCGGTTTTTTTACAAAAACAGGAAAAGAATCAAACAGCGGAATATGGATTGAAATAGTAACAACCATTTGTTGTTCTCTCAAGAATTCCCTGAAATTATCTGGTGTTTTTGGGGAGGCGGGAGGGTACTTAAGACGGGCAGGGCAACAAAGTAAGCGGCTATTGTGAAAAAAGCGACTCAGATGCCAGCCATAACCGCGCTGAAGAAAAATTTTCTTGGGGCCACCGGTCAGTTTTGCCGGGGTGATGGTGATGCCCGGATGCCGGTAGACACAGGGAATGGTGGCGGGAACAGCCGGGCATCGGGTATAGTGGCGGGATGATCCCGCAAATCCCACAACAGGAATCAATTCCAGCCACCCCCGGCAGTCAGCCCGTTGTTTCCGTAACCGGCCTTACCAAGCGGTTTGGCAATCGGCTCGCGGTGGACAACATCTCTTTTGCCATTCAGCGGGGTCAGTGTGCCGGCTTTCTTGGGCCCAACGGGGCAGGGAAAACCACCTGTATCAATATGCTCCTGGGGTTGGTGGAAAAAAGCGCAGGCGAGATTCGGATTTTTGATCTGGAGGCGCCTCTGTTCCACCGGGAGATCAAGGCCCGGATCGGCGTTGTCCCCCAGGCGGACAGTCTTGATCCGGACCTGAGCGTGGAAGAGAACCTGCTCACCTATGCCGGGTATTTCAGGATTCCGCGCCGGATTGCCCGTGGCCGGGTTGAAGAGCTCCTTCATTTCTTCGCCCTGCACAACCGGCGGGATGAGATCATCGAACATCTATCAGGCGGGCAGCGGCGTCGACTGTTGCTGGCCCGTGCCCTGATCAACGAACCGGAACTGCTTATTCTCGACGAGCCGACCATCGGCCTTGACCCCCAAGCCCGCCATCTGATCTGGGAACGTCTCGCGATTCTTCAGGAGCAGGGAACCACCATGCTCCTGACCAGCCATTATCTCGACGAGGTGGCCCGCCTCAGTCAGCAGGTGCTGATCCTTGATCACGGCCATATCGTGGTGCAGGGCGAGCCGCGGCAGCTCATTACGGATTTTGTCGGGCTGGAGGTTTTCGAGGTGGATGGAACGGCCGCCGAGCTTGATGTCCTGGAGGCTTCGTTCAGGCAGTGCAATGCCACGCTGGAACGGGTGGGAGACAAGCTGTACGTCTATGCCCGGGAAGACTGCTCCCGTCTGGTGAAGGTGTTGGGTAACGCGGGCAGTTGGGTGCGGCGTCCGGCCAACCTGGAGGATCTTTTTATTCAACTCACCGGCCGGTCATTGAGAGAGTCATGAACGGATTTTCTTTTCTTACAATCTGGCGGCGCAACGGCCGGGTCTGGAAAAAGCACATCCTGGCCGCCCTGATCGGCAATCTGGGTCAGCCCCTGCTCTTTCTTTTGGCTCTGGGCTATGGTCTTGGCCGGGATATGGCGCCGATGGATGGCTTGACCTACCTGCAGTTCATCGCCCCAGGTCTGGTTGCCTCCGCGGTGATGTACGGCGCCGCTCTCGAAACGACCTACGGTTCCTACACCCGGCTCACCGTGCAGAAAACCTACGAGGCCATCTTGATGACCCCCCTCGGCGTTGTCGATCTGGTCCTTGGGGAAATTGTCTGGGGGGCCAGCAAGGGGGTGCTTTCTGCCCTCATCATGCTGCTTATCTTGCCTCTTTTCGGCGTGGTTCCCTCTTCCTGGGTTGTTGCCCTGCTGCCGGTGCTGTTTATCTCCGGCATGTTTTTCTCCGCCTGTGGCCTTATCATGACGGCGCTGGCGAAAAATTATGATTTTTTCAACTACTTCACCTCGCTGATCATTACCCCGCTCTTTCTCTTCTCCGGGATTTTCTTTCCGGTGCAGACCATGGCGCCGCCCGTCAGGCGCGTTCTTGAAGTGCTGCCCCTGACCCCCATTGTCAGTCTGGCCCGGATCTTCTGTTATGGCCGTCTCGGCGAACCGGTCCTGTTGAAAATTCTCGGGTCTTTCCTGGCCACCGGGTGCGCTGTCTGGCTGGCCGGGTATCTTGTCAGGCGGCGGTTGATTCAGTAATCGGGGGGGTGTTTTCAAGCATCATCCGGTTGGTGTCGCTCGATAAAACAGCGGATCATCCGCGGGGTGAGAATGATCCCGGTGAGAACATCGTTGCCGATCTTGATCGCGGGCACGGTTTTGATTCCTGCCTGGTGGGTCCGCGCCAGATTGGTGACAACCTCGATGATCTCAAGTTCGATCCGCGGGGATGCGGCCGCAATTTTTTTGAGCGTCGCGGCCACATACAGACAGCGCGGACAGAGGATGGTGCGGTAGAGTTCTATCTTCATGGCGTTCACCGGTTGTTCGGGACGGGGGTCATCGTTCAATGAGGGTTTTTATATAGCTCTGTTCATCCTGCGCCGGGATGAAAATCTCCAGGTTGTTGTTCCAGCGGCTCACATAATGCTGGGTGAGCAGGGTGCGCATTGCGTTTTTGAGCTGGATTGGTGTGGTGTATTCCTGAATGAAGTATTCGCCGTAGCTGTTTTCCGTAACCATGGTCGATTTCAGGGTTTTCGACCCCTTTGCCGGTTCTTTTTCAAAATTGACAATTGCCAGCGCCCGCAGCACGGTTTCCCGCTTGAGCAGGTTTGCCGGGGAGATGCGGGAAAAATGGATGATGGGAAAGGTTTTAATCAGAACCTCGGTGAGCTTCTGGATATCCACCAGGTCGATGGGCAGGAAATTTTTTGTCAGATGGAGCTGGGTTTTGGTGGAGAGGATGCCGTTGACCAGGAGCCAGACAATAAGCCGGACCAAGTTGTCCTCCCGTTTTATCACCGATTCCACATTGCTTTTCACCGTTTCGTGGTCATGTTGCCCCTGAAAGGCATAGTAGTGAAACACGCCTTCGTATTTGGTGATATGGATGGTTATATGATGTTGTGCCATCAGATCGCGGGAAACGCTGCGAATATAGTCGATCTTGTTTTCCTTCTGCTCATAGAAGGTGAACAGCTTGCGGCCTAAAATGGAGATGTCCCGTTCGGTAATGGTCAAGCCCGTGTCCACGCCAAAACTTTTAAATATCCAGCGCAGCCTTTTGTAGGTTTCGATGAGATAATCGTGAACCTTGGCGCCAAAGGCAATGAGTTCTTTGTACTTCCAGTCGCGGAAGCGCAGGAAGTGGCTGAAATTTTCTGGGAGGAGATGCCAGGCCTGCATCATGCCCATGGTTGCCTTCAGGTGGCTGGTCTGGCCGAATTTTGTATTTTTTTGCGACTCAACCCCTTCAAGCGTTTTGAGAAAAAGGCACTCCTGGATCAGGGAAGCCCGTTTTTGTTCGGACTTTTCCTGCTTGTAAAAGGCGATGATGTCACGGGCCAGCAAGATGTATGGATCAATCTCGGCCAAGTCCATGGCGCCCTGTTCCGCGGCTGGAAGTTTTTCCGGATAGGTCACCAGGCATTTTACCCGGTCGGAGAACAGCGGGAGGGTTGTCGATTCCCCGCGCAGGAGGAGTTCGAGATAGGCAAATTTGATGACCGACTTGAACGGACTGTCCAGTGCCTTGTTCATCTGCCAGAGGCATGCCCCGAAGATTTCCGCCTTGGGGATGTCGGAGAGGTAGCCGAGATCGACAAAGTCATTGGCGCGGATCTTGTTGCGGGAAATAAGGTTTTGGACAAAATTCAGGTATTCGCCTTCGGTGAGGCCGGGTGGGATAAACCACCAGAGGAGCATCTTGCCGGCCACCAGAATATGGGTACGGAAAAGCTCATCCTTGAGCAGAAGTTTGATGGCGGAGCCTGCCGACTCCTCATCTGTTTCTGACTCGAAGTTGTTTTTCTTGGTCTGGTCAATGTCCACCAGGAAGAAATGGACTTCCGACCCCCGTTTCAGCGTCCACTCTTCGATGCCCCTGCATTTTTCCAGCAAAAGCTGCAGCCTTTTTTCGCCAAGCTCTTCCTTGCGGATGCTGACCCAATAATCGCAGTCGGAAATCGCCGACTGCGCGATGGTGCCGATGCTGCCGATGGTTTTTAAGGAGTGGATGCAGGGTTTGTCGGTAAAGGGGGAAGGTCTGTCGACCCGCATGGCCGAGGAGTTGGGAAAATAGCGGCGGAAGAGTTCATGGGGCAATTCTTCCGCCGGGTTGAAGAGGTGAATGCCATGCGGACAGTCCGCATCATCGATAAAGCCGGGGAGGTCCGGGTAGTTGCTGTGGAGCAGATAGGGGAGAACCTTGAGCAGAAGATTGCCCTGGTGGGCGTTGAACAGCATCGCCTTGGCTTTGCGTTCCTCATTATACTTGAGGTAGCGGGTAAGCTTGTGCTGGAAGGAGTTTGCGGCGGGTTCCGGTTTTTTGGGATCCATGGAGCGTCGTTTCCTTTTAGAGCGCCTGGACTATGGCCTCATGCAGGCGGACCGCCTGCATGGTTGTTGGTACGTCATGGACGCGGACAATATCCGCTCCTTGCGTGGCGCAATAGGCTGAAATCAGCGCTGTTGCCAGATCCCGTTCCCGGGTTTCCAGGTTAAGAATCTTGCCGATGAACGCCTTGCGGGAATGCCCGACAAGGAGCGGGCACCCCAGACTTTTAAATGCACGGAGATGCTTGAGGATCGTCAGGTTGTGCGCTGCGGTTTTGCCGAAACCGAGCCCGGGGTCAACAATAATTTGCTTCCGGTCAAGCCCCTGTCCCGTGGCCCAGGAAATCCGTTTATTCAGAAAGTCCGTGATCTCTTTAACAACATCATCGTACACCGGTTCGTCCTGCATGTCTTTGGGAGTTTTGCGCATATGCATGAGGATGACCGGCGCCATATAATCAATGGCGACCCGAACCATGTCCGGATCGAAGCGCAATCCGCTCACATCATTGATGATATCCGCGCCTGCTTCCAGTCCCTGGCGCGCCACTTCCGCCTTGGTCGTATCAATGGAAATGGGGATGCTGCCATGCCTCGCGCGGATGCAGGCAATGGCAGGAAGAACCCGGTGCAGCTCCTCCTGTTCCGAGACCGGTTCGGCATAGGGTCTGGTGGATTCGCCACCCACATCAATAAGATCCGCCCCGCTGTCCAGCATGATCTTGATCTGGGCGGAGAGGGGTTCTTCCTGCGTAAAGCGGCCGCCATCGGAAAAAGAATCCGGGGTGAGATTGAGAATGCCCATGACCAGAGGGCGGGGGCCAAAGACTATGGTTGTGTGTTTGGTTGTGATCTGCAAGGGGTGGCCTGAAAATGGGCAAGCCCTTTGGGCGGGTGGACCGCCAAAGGGCTCAATTTGTTGGAAGGTGCGCGCAGGGGGCATCGGTCATCCGGTGCAGTTATTGCTGGGCTGGGATCTCCGCCGGAGGTGCCGTTTTGCCGTCACGCCCCATGATTGTATTGATATCCTCAAGGCCGATGGTCTCCTTTTCAAGGAGAGCCTGGGCAATGGCTTTCAAAACGGCAATGTTTTCCGAAAGCAGCTGGTGGACCGTTTTGTTGGCTGTCAGGACAATGCCTTTGACCTCGTCGTCAATCCGGACCGCGGTTGATTCGCTGTAATCACGGTGTTGCGCGATTTCCCGGCCCAGGAATATCTGCTCTTCCTTCTTGCCGTAGGACATGGGGCCCATTTCCTCGCTCATGCCCCATTCGCACACCATCTTCCGTGCCAGCTGGGTGCAGCGTTCAATATCATTGCCGCTGCCGGTGGTGATTTCGCCAAAGATCAGCTCTTCCGCCACCCTGCCGCTGAGCAGGATGCAGAGGTTGTTCTGGAGAAAGGATTTGGCGTAGGTATGTTTTTCATCCACCGGCAACTGCTGGGTGAGGCCAAGGGCCCGGCCCCTGGGGATAATGGTCACTTTGTGGATGGGGTCGGTGCCGGGCAGGAGCATGGCCACCAGAGCGTGTCCTGCTTCGTGATAAGCGGTGATCTCCTTTTCCTTCTCGGTGATGATCATGCTGCGGCGTTCGGCTCCCATCATCACTTTGTCCTTGGCATGCTCCATGTGAACCATGGTGATTTTTTCCGCATCGGCCCGGGCTGCGAGCAGCGCGGCCTCGTTTACCATGTTTTCCAGATCGGCCCCGGAAAAGCCGGGGGTGCCACGGGCGATGACCTCCCAGTTGACATCCTCGGCAATAGCCTTTTTCTGGCCATGGACTTCCAGAATTTTTTCCCTTCCCTTAACGTCCGGCACCGGCACCACGACCTGCCGGTCAAAGCGGCCGGGGCGGAGCAGGGCAGGATCAAGCACATCCGGGCGGTTGGTGGCGGAGATGATGATGACGCCTTCGTTGGATTCAAAACCGTCCATCTCGACCAGCAGCTGGTTCAGGGTTTGTTCCCGTTCGTCATGCCCACCGCCCAACCCTGCGCCACGGTGGCGACCCACCGCGTCGATTTCGTCGATGAAAATGATGCAGGGGGCGTTTTTTTTGCCCTGGATGAACAGATCACGCACCCGGGAAGCGCCAACACCTACAAACATCTCGACAAAATCAGAGCCGCTGATGGAATAGAAGGGCACCTCAGCCTCGCCGGCCACGGCCTTGGCCAGAAGGGTTTTTCCGGTTCCCGGCGCCCCGGCGAGTAAAACCCCTTTGGGGATGCGACCGCCCAGCCGGGTAAATTTCTTGGGATCTTTCAGGAAATCGATGATCTCGGAAAGCTCTTCCTTGGCCTCTTCAATGCCCGCGACATCGGCAAAAGTGACCTTGGTCTGATCCTTGTCCAGAAGGCGGGCCCGGCTTTTGCCGAAGCTCATGGCTTTGCCGCCGCCTCCCTGCATCTGGCGCATGAAGAAGATCCAGACGCCAATGAGGAGGAGCATGGGAAACCAGGAGATCAGGACGGTGACGTACCAGGGTGATTCTTCCTTCTGTTTGACCAGGATATTGACCTTGGCCTTGCGCAGGACGGGGATAAGCGCTGCGTCGGCAGGAGGGGTGACCACCTTGAAGTCCTTGCCGCCGCTGCCCTTGCCCGTAACCTCATCCCCTTGAATGTTTACCGAGGAAATCTGGCCGGATTCAACGCTGGTCAGGAAATCGCTGTAGCTCATTTCCACCACGGACTGTTGCGGCTTGTTGAACAGGTTGAAAAGCAGGATCATGGTGAGACCGATCACCAGCCACATGGCCAAATTTTTATAAAAACTATTCAAGCAAAACCTCCCTCATTATGTGCAAATCGCAGGAGACTCCTGCGAAACGTGGCGGGCATCTTTGGTTTAGGCGCCGTCCTGGTCATGCAGGGGCCGATATTGTTTCATGCCAACGGCGCAACCGCATGGCGCCGATTATGGGCCATGCGGAAATTTAATGTTCTCACACCATAAGTCAGACGTACGAGAAAGTCCAGAGGGGGGCGGCGGCAAACCTCTCTTTTTTGCGCGACTCCGGCGGATCATTCGAAATATTCCTGCACCGACTTGGGTTCCATGGACTCCTGCTGCATGGTGCCGATGGCCTTGACCATGGACTCGGCCCCGGCAATGGTGGTCGTGTAGGGCAGGTGGTAGTTCAGGGCTGCCCTGCGAATGGTATAGGCGTCTTCCGTGGTTCTGGTGCCAAGCGAGGTATTGACAATCCATTGGATCTGCTTGTCCTGGATCTTGTCAAGGATATGCGGCCTGCCCTCTGACACCTTGTGGACACTGGTGCAGGCAACGCCGTTTTCGGCAAGAATCCTGGCGGTTCCTGGGGTAGCGAGAATCTTGAGGCCCAGGGCGATGATCTTCTTGGCGATGGGCACGATGGCCGGTTTGTCATTGTGCCGCACGCTTAGGAGAACATTGCCTTCGGTGGGGATTTTCTGGCCGGCGGCCAGCTGTGATTTGGCAAAGGCAAGGCCGAGGCAGACATCCATGCCCATGACCTCGCCGGTGGATTTCATCTCCGGCCCCAACAGGGTGTCCACGTTGTCAAAGCGATCAAAGGGGAAGACCGCCTCCTTGACCGCATAATGCGCCACCACGACTTCTTCGGTGAGACCGAGCTCCGGCAAGGTCTTGCCGAGCATGACCTTGGTGGCCAGCTTGGCAAGGGGAACGCCCGTTGCCTTGCTGACAAAGGGGACGGTCCGCGAGGCGCGGGGGTTCACTTCAAGGATGTAAAGCATATTCTCCTTGACGGCATACTGGACATTCATGAGGCCTTTGACCTTGAGCTCGGCGGCCATGGCCCTGGTCGCACTTTTGATGGTCTCGATCATCTCCTTGGAAATGGAGTGCGGCGGGAGAACGCAGGCGGAATCGCCGGAATGGATGCCCGCTTCCTCGATATGCTGCATGATCCCGCCGATGATGGTGTTTTCCCCGTCGGAGATGGCATCCACATCGATTTCCACCGCATCCTTGAGGAATTTGTCGATCAGGATGGGCCGGTCGGGCGAAACGTCAATGGCCGAATTCATGTAGGAGGCCAGATCTTTTTCGTTGTAGACGATCCGCATGGCCCGGCCGCCAAGGACGTATGAGGGGCGAACCACCACCGGATAGCCGATCTTCACGGCGATCGCCAGGGCCTCCTCCGCGGTTTGGGCCGTGCCGTTCTCCGGCTGCAACAGGTTCAGCTTGTGCAGGAACTGCTGGAAGCGTTTGCGATCCTCCGCCCGATCAATGGAGTCCGGCGAGGTGCCGAGGATGGGCACGCCTGCCTTGGCTAGGGGAACAGCCAGATTCAAGGGGGTCTGCCCGCCGAACTGCACGATAACCCCATCGGGCCTCTCCTTCTTGATGATGTGCAACACATCTTCCCTGGTCAGCGGCTCAAAGTACAGCTTGTCCGAGGTGTCATAATCGGTGCTCACCGTTTCCGGGTTGGAGTTGACCATGATGGACTCAATGCCCATTTCCTTAAGGGCAAAAGAGGCATGGACGCAGCAGTAGTCGAATTCGATGCCCTGGCCGATCCGGTTGGGGCCGCCGCCTAAAATCATGACCTTGGGGCCCGTGGTTTTCCTTGCCTCGTCCTCAACCTCGTAGGTGGAATAATAGTAGGGGGTGTAGGCCTCGAACTCGGCGGCGCAGGTGTCGACCAGTTTGTACACCGGCTGAACGCCAAGCTTTTCCCGCAGCTCCCAGACATCCTCTTCCGAGGTGCCGGTAAGATACGCAAGCTGGCGGTCAGAGTACCCGAGCTGTTTGATCTCCCTAAGAAAATCGTGGCCCAACCCGTTAAAGCCTTTTTCCCGGATGCGGGTTTGCATTTCGACAATCTGCTTGAAGTTATGCAGAAACCACGGGTCGATAAAGGAGATTTCGTAAATCTTTTCAACGCTCATGCCCCGGCGCAAGGCCTCGAACACCTGGAAATACCGTTTGGAGTTCGGTTTGCGCAACCCTTTTTCAAGATCCTCTTGTTCCATGGACTCCAGGTTGAACTTAGGGTCCGCGCCAAAGCCGCTCACCCCGATTTCCAGGGAGCGCATCCCTTTCTGGAAGGCTTCCTTGAAGGTGCGGCCAATGGCCATGGTTTCGCCCACCGATTTCATGGCCGTGGTGAGAAAGTCATCGGCCTCGGGGAATTTCTCAAAGGTAAAGCGGGGAATCTTGACCACGCAGTAATCGATGGTCGGTTCAAAGGCGGCCATGGTTTCCCGGGTGATGTCGTTGGGGATTTCGTCCAGGGTGTAGCCCACGGCCAGCTTGGCCGCGATCTTGGCAATGGGAAAGCCGGTGGCCTTGGAGGCCAGGGCGGAACTCCGGGAAACCCGGGGGTTCATCTCGATGATCATCAGCTCGCCGTCTTTGGGATTCACGGCAAACTGGACATTGGAGCCGCCGGTTTCCACGCCGATCTCCCGCATGATGGCGATGGCTGCATTGCGCATGAGCTGATATTCGCGGTCGGTCAGGGTCTGGGCCGGGGCCACGGTGATGGAGTCTCCGGTATGCACCCCCATGGCGTCAACGTTTTCGATGGAGCAGATGATCACCACGTTGTCTGCCTTGTCGCGCATCACCTCAAGCTCATACTCCTTCCAGCCCAGCAGGCTTCTTTCCAGCATGACCTCGGAATTCATGCTCAGATCGAGGCCGGCCTTGCAGAATTCGTCGAGTTCCTGGGAGTTGTAGGCGATGCCGCCGCCGGTGCCGCCCAGGGTAAAGCTGGGCCGGACAATGATGGGGAAGCCGATCCGGTCGCTGGCCCCCTTGGTCTCTTCAATGGTGTGGATAATGGCGCTTTCCGGAACCTTGAGGCCGATCTTGCGCATGGCATCCCGGAAGGAATCACGGCCTTCCGCCTTTTTGATGACCGCGATATTGGCGCCGAGCAATTCCACCCCGTATTTGTCCAACACGCCCATCTCGGCAACCTTGATGGCGGTATTGAGGGCGGTCTGTCCTCCCAGGGTGGGCAGCAGCGCGTCCGGGCGTTCCCGCTCGATGATCTTGGCGACCATCTCCGGGGTAATGGGCTCGATGTAGGTCCGGTCGGCAATCTCGGGATCGGTCATGATGGTGGCCGGATTGGAATTGATGAGGATGACCTCGTAGCCTTCCTCCTTCAGGGCCTTCACCGCCTGGGTGCCGGAATAGTCGAACTCGCAGGCCTGGCTGATGATGATGGGGCCGGAGCCGATAATCAGAATCTTTTTAATGTCGGTTCTTTTAGGCATCGGATTTTCTTACCTGCTTGTGGTTATGTCAATTTAGGAGCCGTTGCGAAAGGATCAGTTCCTTTTCTTACGGCTCTTTATGCCGTTGTTGCAACGGCGAATGGTCGTTCGTTGTTGCTTGCCGGCGCTGATCCCGCGGCTACGCCTGCATCATGTCGATGAATCTGTCAAAAAGATAGAGCGAGTCGTGCGGGCCCGGGGCGTTTTCCGGATGATACTGCACGGAGAAGATCGGGTATTTCCGGTGCCGCATGCCTTCGACACTGTTGTCGTTGAGGTTGATATGGGTCAGTTCGATATCCTCTGGATTCAGGGTGGTGGAGTCCACGCAGAATCCGTGATTTTGCGAGGTTATTTCAATATTTCCGGTGGTGAGATCCTTGACCGGCTGGTTGACGCCGCGGTGGCCGAATTTGAGCTTGTAGGTGGTGCCGCCAAAGGCGAGCCCGAGCAGCTGGTTGCCCAGGCAGATGCCGAAAATGGGCGTTTTGCCGAAAAGCGCCCGGATATTGTCGACAATCCCCGGAATACCTGCGGGATCGCCCGGGCCATTGGAAAGAAAGACCCCGTCCGGTTTCATGGCCAGGATCTCATCGGCAGTGGCGGTGCAGGGGACAACCTGCACGGAGCAGTTCCGCTCGGTCAGGAGTCTGAGCTGATTGTATTTCAGGCCGAAATCATAGGCGACAACCTTGTATTTTCCCGGTGCGGCCGTGCTGAAATTAGTGCCGGGAACGGGGTGGTTGTCGCGCCAGCCATAGGACTCGGCGCAGGTCACTTCCCGGACCAGATCACGGCCGACAAGACCGGGGGAATTCTTGGCCTTTCGGACGAGGGATTTCGGGTCGAGATCCTCGGTGGAGACAATACCCTTTAGGGCCCCGGCATTACGGATGTGGCGGGTGAGTGCCCGGGTGTCGATGCCCTCGATCCCGAGGATGTTGTCCTTTTTGAGGAAATCGGCTAGCGTCCCGGTTGAACGGAAGTTGCTGGGGAAGGCATTGTATTCCTTGATGAGGAACGCCTCGACCTGCACCCTGTCCGACTCCATATCCTCGGGATTGACGCCGTAGTTGCCGATAAGCGGGTAGGTCATGGTTACGATCTGCCCCTTGTAGGAAGGGTCGGTAAGCACTTCCTGGTAGCCGCTCATCCCGGTGTTGAATACGATCTCGCCGCTGGTTTCTCCGGAGCCGGTGAAGGATCTCCCTTCAAAAATAGTGCCGTCTTCAAGGGCGATAAGTGCTTTCATAGAAATTTCCTAAACCATTAAGTTGTGGAATGTGCGCAAGATGATTGCGTTACGGAATGCAGAACCTCTTTGATGAGCTCGACCTGTTTCCGGGCCGACCCCTGTTGTCTGGCCGCGACCTTCAGGGCGCCTCGCCCCGCCACGGCATATTCTTCTGGTCTTTCAACAAAGTAGAGGAGCCTGTTGGTGAGTTCTTGTGGGTTTTTTACACAGAAACCGGCGTGTTCAGCCTCAAGCAGCGCCTTGGCATCGGAGAAATCCGTCATGTGGGGCCCGTAAAAAACAGGGGTCCCCCAGGCTGCCGCCTCTAACACATTATGGCCGCCGCGTTCTGTCAGGCTTCCTCCGCAGAAAACATAAGTGGCCATTGAGTAAAGACCCGCCAGCTCACCCATGGTGTCAAGAAGAACCACGTCGGTGCTGCGGCCTTGCTCCTGAACCTGGCGCAACCGCATGGTGGGTATCCCCTGGTCCTCGAAGAGTTTTTCAATCTCGGTGAGCCGCCGGAGATGTCGGGGGGCAATTACCCAAACAAGATCAGGAAGCCGTTGTTGCAGGGCGCGAAACACCTCTATCAGCATTGCCTCCTCGCCGGTATGGGTGCTGCCGGTAACCAGCACCGGTTGTTGACGGTGAATATCCAGCATCTGCCGGTAGCGTTTCGCCAGATTCGGGTCTGAAAGGGTGATTGACTGGTCGTATTTGGCGTTACCCAGAATTCGTATGTGGGCCGGGTCCGCGCCCAAAGCCCTGAATCGTTTCGCGTCACCACCCTGGATGACGGAGATCTTGGTGAAACAGGAGAGCAGGTCCTGCATGAAGCCCTTTATTTTCCTGTAGCCGACATACGAACTTTCAGAAAGGCGGCCGTTCAGCAGAAACAGCTTTGCGCCATGGTGTTGGGCCTGGCGGATGATGTTCGGCCACAGTTCTGTTTCCAGGCAGACATATATAGTAGGCCGGATCGTTTTCAGGGTTCGGTTGACGATGCCGATGAGATCCAGTGGGGCGAAAAAGCAGGGGACATCGTCAGGAAGCTGGTTTGCCGCCATGATCAGTCCTTGCCGATGTCCGGTTGAGACAACGATGGACGCCTCGGGCAACTGTTTTTTGATTTCGGAAATCAGCGCCCTGGCGACCTGGATTTCGCCGACAGATGAAGCATGCAACCAGATGCGGACGGGTTTGTTTTCATCAAGTGGCACATCTTCCACATGGCCAAAGCGTTGCCGGAGACCTTGGCGATGTTTGCCCGAGAGGCCAAGATACACACAGGCAAAAGGGAAAACGACAATGAAAAGGAGCCAGCCGAAAAGTTGATACAGAGTATATAGCAAGGATAAAGGGGCCCTTTCTGTGCGAGAAAATATGCTGATTATATGCCGGTTGCAACCCTCAGGTAAAAATCAAAGTATTAAAACTGATTACGGCTTTTTCGTCAACAGGAATTACGGGAGTGAGCCGCAGGGAGAGGGGGGATTTACTGAGTCTGTCTGCAGGCATGGCTAAAAAATACCAGCGATGGTTTTTTGGCAATGGTTGCATTTTTTCCCGGTCATCTGTTGCTGTCTTACCGTGAAGCCAGTTCGTTCTATGACCAGCTTTCCGCAGTGTGGGCAGAGGGTGTTTTCTCCACTGTCGCCTGGGATATTTCCGACATAGACATAACGCAACCCCTCGGCCAGTCCGATCTCTCTGGCGCGGATCAGCGTGTGACGCGGGGTGGGGGCGCGGTCGGTCATCTTGTAGGTGGGCCAGAAGCGGGTGACATGCCAGGGGATATCCTCGGAAACGTCTTTGATAAAACGGGCAATGTCGGTGAGCTCCCCGTCCGAATCGTTCCAGCCCGGAATCACCAGGGTGGTGACCTCCACCCATACCCCCAGCTCTTTCATGAGCCGGATCGTGTCAAGGACAGGCTGCAGTCTGGCGCCGCACACCTCCTTGTAGAACTTGTCGGTGAAGGCTTTGAGATCAATATTGTTGGCATCAAGATACGGGGCCAGTTCCCTGGTGGCTTCCGGGCCGGTGTA
This sequence comes from Deltaproteobacteria bacterium, assembly GCA_021847425.1. Lineage (GTDB taxonomy): Bacteria > Desulfobacterota > Desulfobulbia > Desulfobulbales > Desulfurivibrionaceae > Thiovibrio. Next base: position 38,241 of record JAJZRF010000030.1, read on the forward strand.
GCCGTTGCTGACGAAGATGTTTTTCAACCCTGCCGTACGCGCCAGCCTGGCGGTATCGAGGGCGAATTCATAGAAGATGGTGGGCTCAACATAGGTGTAGCTGATGGACTGGCATCCGGACCGCTGTGCAGCTTCGACCACTTCTATCGGGGTGCGCAGGTT
>JAJZRF010000072.1 GCA_021847425.1 Deltaproteobacteria bacterium
TGTACTGCCCGGAGACGAAGTGCCTCCCTGGCTTGATGACTCAGTTTTCTGCCGTCGAATTTTTCCATGGCGGCAGTATAGCATAACCCTGGATAATGTCTAGTATTTTATGAACTTATTAGTAAGTTCCGAATGTAGAACACGAATTGGGGATCTTGAGCGACCAAAGTATTACTCGTTGATTCGAAATGGAGGACCCGCTGTATGTCGTCTGACGAGCGAATCAAGTCCGCTAAAAATCCTTTGGAGACAACTTGAGAAACACTGCCACGTTGTTCTGGGTGTCGATCTGCTTCCCGGTCAACGTTGATTGACCAGCTCTTGCTTTGGCTAAGCCAATAAAGCAAATGCAGATAAGGGGCACGACCCTCGCGGCGTAATTTCGTGCCTCTGGCAAAAGCAATTGCTGTATCGTGGAATGAACGTGCCAAAACAGCCATCACGTGCGTTTTTATAGACTCGTAGCTCTCAGCGGTGATTGCAGGCTCCACAGCCGTTTTCAGTACATTGCTGCGAATGCATGTATGGTACGCCAGCATCTGGGCAATGTAGAAGCTCCCTTGAGCTGCACTAACTATTTCTTCCTTGATGTTCAGCGAAACATTTAGAGCAAGTTCCCCCTTTGTGATTAACTCACTAATTTTATGTTCAGGGTTAGCTTCAAACTGGATTATTTCTATGCGATTAGCGAGATCTTTTCCAAACGAGATAAGGGACTGCCCTGCGTTTGGAATTCCGAGAACAATAACTTTGCTGTGCGCGGCGCCTTCATCCGCGAGGGTCTTCATTAGATCTGCAAGTTCTTTTTTTGAAGCGTTGTCTAGTCGATGAAAGTCATCAATGACAACAGTTCCAAGTGGTAGTTGTCTTGGTAGGTCTCGAATGAAGGCTATATCTTCACTTTTTCGTGCAGACAGCGTGAGTACTCGATCGGCAAGGCCAGCATCGGTAATTGCTTTAATGACTGAAGTTGTTTTCCCAATTCCAGATGGCCCTTCAATTACGAGACTCCGCCCACTTGTGCGCAGGGCAACTAGGAGTCTTGTGTACTCAACGGGTTCGACGAATGTATGCTCGGGAACACCCGATAGTATAAATACGTTCTGCAATTCCAGTATCGGTAAGCTGGTCATAAATTTCCTTGTGAGGTTCAACAAGTTATCCTGCAAATTTGTCCATCATACGAAGAATCGTGATTGGCAGCAAGAAACTCTTTCTTCAGGATAGGCTAATCATCAACGGAATAACATGCAGCTTCTTGGAAACCGTCTGGGTGGTGCCGAGCTTCCAGTCGGTGCAGGTCGCTTTGTCGCCCAGGAGTGCGTCGATCTCCGCCGTGAGACCCTTGATATTGATGATGGGGTGGCGGCTGAATACTTCGGGCAGGCCGTAGGTGAGGTTGCAGGCCAGGCATCTGCCGGGGCGCTCGTGGAGTTCCAGGCCAAAGGTCAGGGTGTTGGCGGCCTGCCCCTTGAAAACGAGGCGGATGTCGTAGGCTCCTTCTTCGGCGTCGCCGAACAGGGCGTCGAAGAAGGCGTTGGCCCGTTCGGGCGGAAAGAGGGTCTGTAGGGCTTCCGGGGTGAAAATGTCTTGTGCGTTGTTCATTTCTATTTCCTTGAATATATGTAAAAAGTTGTCTTGCTGGCGTCTGCTTTTTGTAACAACGTATTCTACCAGCCAGGCATGAAAATTAAAACTTTTTTGTCGATTGCCGTGTGGCTCTTGTGTTAGAGTTGCCGCCATGCAAGCCACCCTTTTTCCCATGACGCCCAAGCCCCAGCCCGCCCGCTCCGCCAGCCAGATCAGCCGCAAGGCCTTGAACGAGGCGCAATACGAGGCGGTGACCACTGTGTCCGGTCCGGTGTTGGTCATTGCCGGGGCAGGCAGCGGCAAAACCCGCACCCTGGTCTATCGCCTGGCCCATCTGGTCGAGCAGGGCGTGCCCCCGGAGCAGATTCTGCTCCTCACCTTTACCCGCAAGGCGGCCCAGGAGATGCTGCACCGGGCCAGTCTGCTGCTGGACGATTCCTGCCGGCGGGTCATGGGCGGCACCTTCCATGCCACGGCCAATCTGCTGTTGCGCCGCTATTGCCGCCATCTCGGCTATGCCTCCAACTTCACCATCATCGACCAGTCCGATGCCGAGGGCATCGTCAATCTGCTCAAGTCCTCCCTGAACCTGGGCGGCGAGAACAAGCGTTTTCCCTCCAAGCGGGTGGTTATCTCCATCCTCAGCAAATCGGTGAACAAGGGGCTGGGCATCGAGGAGCTGATCGAGGCCGAGTACGGCCATTTTCATGATTTTGCCGAGGATCTTCAGACCATTGCCCTCCATTACCAGCGCTTCAAGCTGGAGCACAGCCTCATGGATTACGACGACCTGCTGGTGAACTGGCACCGGATTCTGGAGGAGTTTCCCGAGGTGCATGCGGAGCTGGCCAGCCGTTTCAGCCACATCATGGTGGACGAGTACCAGGACACCAACCCCATCCAGGCGGCCATTGTCCGGCTGATGGCCGCCAAGCACAACAATGTGATGGTGGTGGGCGATGATTCCCAGTCCATCTACAGCTTCCGGGGCGCGGATTTCCGTAACATCATGGATTTCCCCAATCTTTTTCCGGACACCCGCCTGATCCGTCTGGAAGAGAACTACCGCTCCACCCAGAAGATCCTCGATCTGACCAACGCCATCATCGAAAAGGCCCAGGAAAAATATACCAAGACCCTGTTCACCAACATCACGGGCGGTGAAAAACCAGTGGTCTACGGGGCAAGGGATGAGGCCACTCAGGCCCGTTATGTGGCGGAAAAGATTGTGGCCCTGCGCAATGCGGGCGAGCCCCTGGATGAGATGGCGGTGCTCTTCCGTTCCGGCTTCCATTCCTACAAGCTGGAGCTGGAGCTGACCCATAGGCAGATCGAGTTTGACAAGCGCGGCGGGCTCAAGCTCAACGAGCTGGCCCACAACAAGGACGTCATCTCCTACCTGCGGGTGGTGGCCAACCCGCATGACCATCTTTCCTGGAACCGGCTTCTGCTGCAACTCGACAAGGTGGGGCCCAAGACGGCCCAGAACATCCTGAGCCGGGTCAAGAGCGCGGACGACCCTCTGGCGGCGCTGAAGGAATACCCGTCCGGGAAAACCTGGAAAGAGGGGTTGGCTGAGCTGCTTGGGATGCTGGAGGCGTTGCAACAGCAGGGCCTGAGCCTGACCCAGATGTTCGAGCGCATCATGGACTACTACGAGCCGATCTTCGAGCGGCTCTACCACGACGATTATCCCCGCCGCCGCAGGGATCTGGACGAGCTGGGGAGGGTGATGGGCGGCTATGGCGAGTTGCAGGCGTTTTTGGATGACGCCTCTCTCGACCCGCCCCAGGCCGGGGCTATTGAAGATGATGGCGGCAAGCGTTTGGTGCTTTCCACCATCCATTCGGCCAAGGGTTTGGAGTGGGACACGGTTTTCATCATCAACCTGGCCGAGGGCCGCTTTCCTTCGGCCCAGGCCGTGCTGCCCGCGCACCGGGAAGAGGAGCGCCGCCTGCTCTACGTGGCCGCGACCCGGGCCCGCAAGCAGTTGTATCTGGTCTATCCCCAGGAGGTCATGTCCTACGATTCCTCCTCGGCAGCGGGCGGACCTTCCCCGTTTTTGCAGGAATTGCCCCATGCCCTGACCCAGGCCCCTGCTGCCCCGGCCTGGCAGCCCCAGTCCTCAGGCTATGCGATGGAGCAGGAGGATCGGCCCGATTACAGCATCCCGCCGCTCAGGTCTGCATATCCGCCCGGGCTTCCCAGCTTGGCTGGGGCTGCTCCGGCACAGAGCATCAAGCTCGGCAACCGGGTGCGCCATCCGTTTTTCGGCGAGGGGGTGGTGGAAAAGATCATCCGTCCCAAATCGGTGGAGGTGCTCTTTGCCCGGCATGGCCGCAAGACCCTGCATCTTGACTATGCCAAGCTGGAGTTGGTTCCATGATGAATTACCAGGAGGCGTGGGGTTTTCTCGATAATCTGCAGTTTTTCAAGATCAAGCTCGGGCTTGAAAGCATGAGCCAGTTCCTCGACTCGGTGGGCAACCCGCACCGGGGGTTGCGCTTCGTGCATGTGGCGGGCACCAACGGCAAGGGCTCCGTCTCCACCACCCTGCGGGAAATCCTGACCAGGTCTGGCTACAAGGTGGGGCTCTACACCTCGCCGCACCTGAGCTGTGTGCGGGAGCGGTTCCGGATCGATGAACGCTTCATCTCCGAAGAGGCGTTCGCCCGCCAGGCCAGCGTGATCCGCAAGGTGCTGGGGAAGCGGCAGATCACCTATTTCGAGTTCGCCACGGCCCTGGCCCTGCTCTGGTTTGCCGAGGAGCAGGTGGATGTGGCCATTTTGGAAGTGGGCATGGGCGGCAGGCTTGATGCCACCAACGTGATCACCCCGTTGGTTTCCGTGATCACCAATGTGAGCATGGACCATGAGCAGTACCTGGGCAACACCCTGGCTGCGGTGGCCTTGGAAAAGGCCGGGGTTGTCAAGCCCGGTGTGCCCGTGGTTGCCGGGCTGGCACCGGACGATAGCCTGGCGGTGGTGGCGCAGGTGTGCGAGGAACGCAAGGCTCCCTTGTTTTTGCTGGGCCGGGAGTTTGATGCGGTGCGCGGCCCGGAGGGAAGCTGGGAGTATCGGGGCATCGACCCCAGCCACTCCCTTGGAAACCTCCAGTGCCGGTTGAAAGGCGGCTACCAGATCGGCAACGCTGCCCTGGCCTTGGCCGCCCTGGAAGCCATATCCGAGACCTTGCCGGTGGAGGGCGAGGCAATCCGGCAGGGGCTGCTTTCCGTAACCTGGCCTGGCCGCCTGGAATATTTCTGCCTGGCGGACGGCAAGTCGGTGGAGTGTCCTGCCGAGGGCGCAACCGGACAACCCAAACTACGCCGCTATCTGCTGGACGGAGCCCACAATCCCGCCGGGGTGGAGAGCCTGCGGGATGCCCTGGTCAGCGAGTTTGGCTACGACCACCTCATCCTGGTCTGGGGTTGCATGGGGGACAAGGATGTGTCCGCAACCCTCACCACCATCGCCCCCCTGGCGGAGCGGATCATCTTCACCCGGCCGGAAAGCGAGCGCTCGGCAACGCCGGAGCAGTTGGCCGCCATTCTGCCCGAAGAGCAACGCAACAAGGCGCAGTCCACAGCAACGGTCAAGGAGGCCTTGACCCTGGCCGTTGACATGGCACAGAGCGGAGATCTGATTTGCGTGGCCGGTTCTCTCTATCTGGTGGGCGCGGCGCGGAAGATTTTGCTGGGGGAGGTGGCGCCATGAGTGCGGATCTGTACGGCGAGGGGGTGGATGAGGAGGATATCCGCCGCGAACGCGCCAAGGCACGGGAGATACGGAAAAGCCGATGGTGGCAGACCAAGCTCTCGCTGGGGATCTGCTACTACTGCGGCAAAAAGACCCCGGCCAAGGAGCTTACCATGGACCACATCGTGCCCCTGGCCAGGGGAGGGACAAGCTCCAAGGGGAACCTTGCCACCTGCTGCAAGGAATGCAACAACCTGAAGAAAACCATGTTGCCCATGGAGTGGGACGAATATATGAAAAGGTGAAAGGTGGAAGGCTAAAGGTGCAAGGTGAAAGGCGAAAGGTCCAAGGCTTGAATTAAATTTTTTTCCTTTAACCTTGCGCCTATTTTTTAATCCCCCAGGCAGATGCCGATTTCCCGCGCGGTCAGAACCTTGTCGCTGTCCAGCGGCACCTTCTTCCGGCCCTTGATCGCCTCGGCCAGGGGCACGGCGATAATATCCGTGGCGGACAGCGCCACCATGTGGTCGAAGACTTCCTGTTCGGCCAACCGCACCGCCGCGCCGCCAAAACGCAGGGCCAGCATCCGGTCGAAGGTGGTGGGGGAGCCGCCGCGCTGCAAATGCCCCAGCACCAGGGAGCGGGTATCCTTGCCGGTTTTTTCCCGGATCTGCTGCGCCACCCATTCGCCCACTCCGCCCAGCAGCACTTCCTGTCGGCCTACCGCGCATTGCTCCTGGGTCTTGTGGATGACCTCGGCGTTTCTGGCCCTGGCCCCCTCCGCCACCACGACAATGGCGTAATGCTTGTGGTGCAGCTCGTTGTCGTTGATCTTGTCGCAGACCGAATCGAGGTTGAAGGGGATTTCCGGGATGAGGATGACATCGGCGCAGCCGGAAATCCCGGAGTTGATGGCGATCCAGCCGGAATCCCTCCCCATGACCTCGACCACCATGACCCGGTCGTGGGATTTTGCCGTGGAATGCAGCCGGTCGAGGGCATCTGTTGCCGTGGCCACGGCGGTGTCGCAGCCAAAGGTTCTGTGGGTGGCCTGCAGGTCGTTGTCAATGGTTTTGGGCACCCCGATCACCGGCATCCCTTTTTCCGTGGCGAAACGGTGGGCTATTTCCAGGCTGCCGTCGCCGCCCACGGCAATATGGCAGAAAAAACCCATGCGGGTAAAGGTTTGCATGACCCGGTCGGAAACGTCCCGGAGCTGTATCTCGCCGGCCAGGTTTTCCACTGGCATGGCAAAGGGGTTGCCCTTGTTGGTGGAGCCGAGGATCGTGCCGCCGGTGGGGGTGATGTCCTCGACAATCTCCGGGGTGAGGCTGATAAGTTCGTCCGGGTCGAGCAGCCCTTTGTAGCCGCCGTGGCTGCCATAGACCTCCCAGCCCCGGTAATGGGCGGATTTGGTCACGGCGTAGATCACGGCGTTCAGGCCCGGAGCATCGCCGCCGCCGGTGGATATGACGATTTTCTTCATCTGTTCGACCTCGCACGGTGGCTGAGAAGAGAGTTTTGTTTCTTGGAGAAAGGCTTCTTTTATTTATAGCGTGAATCGGGCGGAGAGCAAAACAAAAAACCAGCCTTGACTTATGCGGCCATATTTCTTAATTTATCGGATAAGAAAAAAATGAAATTCCTTTTTTTCTTGCCGGCTCCCAGAGCCGGATATTTTTTATGAACCATTTGATGAGGAGATCATAGGATGCTTGAAGTAACAGAGCAGGCGGTTGTCAAACTGAAAGCGTACCTGGCCGATAATAATATCGATTCTGCCGTACGTGTTGCGTTGATGCAGGGTGGCTGAGCAGGCCCCTCTTTGGGATTGGCTCTGGATGAGCCAAAGGGAAATGATGCGACGTTTGAACATG
>JAJZRF010000031.1 GCA_021847425.1 Deltaproteobacteria bacterium
AAAGGCCCGAGTCATAAGCCACCTCCGATCGCTCCAGAACATGCCGGATAAGATCGTCAAGTTTTTCCATCATCCGCTCGTTAAATATGCCTTCTCTGTGTCTAGTACCTTATGAACTTATTAATATCTTGGCCACAATTTGCAGAAGAAGTTGGATTCCTATCAATGGAATTCCCCTCTCGATATGACTTTGCCTTATCTTTTGCAGGCTCTGATCGAGACATCGCCGAAGCGCTATTTTGCGCGCTTGAAGACCACGAACTGGAAGTTTTTTACGATCGTAACGAGCAACACCGCATTCTTGCCGAGGATGTTGAGGAGTATCTTGCCCCTATATATGCATCTGATGCGCAATTAGTCGTATGCGTCCTCGGCCCAGATTACCCCAAAAAGGTCTGGACTAAATTTGAATCAGCACAGTTCAAGCAAAGGTTCAAATCAGGCGAGGTTGTCCCTATAGTTCTTAGCACCTCACCGCTAGGCGTTTTTGATACAGCCACACAGGTTGGCTATATAAAGTGGGACAAAGCGGACGACTTCAAAGCCCAGGTTGCATCAGCCGTGAAGCTACTAGTTGGAAAGAGCGTCGAAATCCGTACTCGAAAAAACCGCGAAGCCGAACAAACCATGCAAGCGAATGCATAACTTCACAGCTTAACTCCAACAGAGAAATTAGAGCCGCCGCTCCCCATATTTCCCCATTGGCACGCAGCCGAGCACCGGAGAGGCTGCCGAAAAGGGGATTTGCACTGTTTGAGCGCAGCGAGTTTGCAAAGCCCCGGCAGCATCGAGGAGCGCAGGGCATCCCGCCATCGGCGGGACAAGTGACACGGGTGCCCTTTCTTTGGTTCGTTTCTTTGGGCAAGCAAAGAAATGAACAACCCCCTTTCCTCTAAACCAACGAATCCACCGTGCCTCTCATCAACTCCCCAACCGAACTAACAACCAGCGCCACCGATGCCCTGCTGGCCATCGAATGCACCGTAATCATCGCACTCCTCCTACGCTCTGCAACCACAAACCGCTGGCGAACAACCCTCTGGTGCTCAGTCTTTGCCCTTCTCGCAACCGCCTCCTCCCTCGGCGCCCTGCTACACGCCCTGGAGCTACCAAAGCCCATGCGCATAGCGCTGTGGACCCCTCTCTACCTGAGCCTGGGAATCCTCGTACTGCTGTTCATCATGGGAGCTGTTGCGGATTGGCGGGGAAAAGTGGCGGCAAAGCGCCTTGTCCCCTGGGGCATCGGCGTGAGCGCGGCCTTTCTCGGGCTGACCGCGCTGCTGGGCGGAAAGTTCATCGTCTTCATCGTCTACGCGGCAACGATCCTGCTGAGTACCCTGGCCATCTACACCTTTCTAGCCGCCACCCATCGCGTGAAAGGCGCCGCAGTTATTGCCCTGGCGATCCTGCTCAATCTGGCCGCAGCCGCAGTGCAGGCGAGCAATTTCTCGCTCCACCTTGTTTTCCCCTTTGACCACAATGGACTCTTCCACCTTGTCCAGATAGTGAGCACAGCGATCCTCGGGTTGGGGTTGCACCTCGGCATGGCGTCCGCCAAGAGATAAGTGTGGCGCGAACCTGACGATCCTGCTACGGGCCTAGGCAAGCGCTCAAAAAACCGCCCCACCTCGCTGAACCGATGCACGTCAGACCCAGCCACCAGATTGTAACCCCCTCGAATTCGAGAGGATTACAATTTACCCTGACCGGCTGTTCTCCCACGTAGAGCGGTAACAAACAGGCCGCGAATTTTGCGCATCTCATCCGAGGTCAGCCTTCGCTTCATCTCTTTGGCCGTCTTGGCGATCAGTTTTCCGTCAAACTCAGGTGGAACGACCGTGCTTGTCTTGAGGTGCGCCGCGAGATTCGCCAGGATCTCCTCTTCTGCCCCATCCAGAAGCGCATTGCAGACGGAACGCGCCGCATCTTCGAGGGAATTATCAGGCGGGGCATCCACCGGCTGGGCCAAGCCAGTGGTTGCCTGCGGCATTGCAGCCGCTGCAATATTCAAATGCAGCGTGAGCCAGGCGACATCGAGCGCTTCCAGCGAGTCGGCTTCCATCTTGAGCGCCGGGCTCACATTCCTTACCGCATCACCCACCGCCAGAATGTGGACGCGAACCCCGTATGTCTGCGCCAGTTGGACGGCGATTCGCAGGTCTTCGTCTCCTGAAACCAGGATGGCGTCCGAAATCGCGCGATTGCGGGCAAGTTCAATCAAATCCGTCACGATGAGGGAATCGACACCCTTCTGCTCACCGGCATTGTTCAGGGAACCAAGCCGGACCTTGACCCCAGCCAAGTGTGCGAGAGCAGACTGTTCCATGGACGGGCGAGGCCCCATCATGGCATCATACCAATACACCCGGAGCAAGGCGGGGGCGGACGATTGCTTTACCCCGTATGCGCAGAGATCCTTGATGGTAGAGACAGCCGAGGTCAGACTGATATTGTGTCGCGGAACGTGGCTGGAAGTGATTGCGTAGGCACCGGCTGCGAAGAAATAACCGGCATCGACAAAGATGGCGAAGCGATCCATAAGCGCTCCTTTCAGAGCCTGAAATAAGTAAGGCCCCTTTCGGGGCCTGCAATAGGCTGCCGCAACCAAATACCGTAGGGATTGCGTACAGCGACAACTAGAATATAAATGGGGTATCTTGCGATATCAAGAAAAAAATTGTTAATGAAGAAAAAACAAGGGGTTAAAAACAAGATCAAATCTCCGTTTGACCTTTTTCGCTTCGCCATGAAACTATCATCGACCGGGGAATCTCGGCTTGCTTATCCGAATTTTCATGGCACACAAGCACCATGATTCCATGCCAATTCCACGCCCCCCTACCACAACCTCTCAAAAAACCGCCCCACCTCACCGGGCCGGTGCGCATCGGACCCAGCCACCAGCGGAACTCCCAAGGCCACAGCCTCGTCGATCAGTGCGCGCACCGGATACTGCTCCCCCCGATGGGAAAACCCGGAGGTATTCACCTCCAAGGCCATGCCCTTTTCGCGCATTCCCTGAAAGATCTCCGTGATCTGGTGCTGATGCGCCCCGGTAAAATGCACCTCGGGATGATGGCGGAGCACTGCATCCAGATGACAAAGCACCGTGCCGGGCAGGAGTTCGACCGCCTCCAGCAGAGTGGCAAAGTAGTCGGAGATCACCCGCTCCACCCCCTGCTTGCCAAGAGGCTCCAGATTACCCTTGCGGCGGCTCACCACGTTGTAGTGGCGCCCGTTGATCTCGTAGTAATGGAAGGAAATACCGATGCGGTCCCAGGTGTACCGCTTAAGAAAATCAAGAATCGCGGGGACCTGCTTGGGGTTGTAGCCCACCTCCACCCCGATCCCGATGCGGAGCCGGTCCCCGTAAACCTGTTGCAGCCTCTGGCCTTCGCAATGGTAGGCGGCAAAATCCTCCTCGGTCAGCCAGGTATCCTCGCGGTAGCGGATGCCGCATTCCAGGTGCTCGAGAAAGACCAGCTCCTCAAGCCCCTTGGAGATGGCGGCCACGACATACTCCTCCATCTCGCCGCTGGCGTGATGGCAGAACCGGGTGTGGACATGGCCGTCGCTCTTGGGGTTGATCAGCATGGGTTTGCCGGAGAAGATGGATTTCTCGGAAATTAGGCGTTGCCTCGGGGGAAGAAATGCAGCACCCCGTCGATCTCCGAGGTGTCGCAGACCCGGCCCGGTCCGAGCTCGACGAACTGTTCAATGCCTTCCATGTTGATGGAAAACTGCTGGCCGTCCGGCATGTGGTACACAACCGTGCGGACCTTGGTTATATCAATTGGCGATCCAGCCACTCTCATATGCATTCCTCACCCAAATCCTATAAAAAAACAGAACATCGCTGTTCTGTAATTTAGTCATTCGTTAAATAATTACAAGCTGCCTGCAAAAAAAATCAATACGACTTTCTGGCCAAAACCTCGCGGGGCTTGGAGCCGTCCGCCGGGCCGACCACCCCTTCCTTTTCCATGAGTTCGATCATCCGGGCGGCCCGGTTGTAGCCCACCCGCAGCCGCCGCTGCACCATGGAGATGGAGGCTTGACCGGTCTCGCAGACCAGGGCCACGGCCTCGTCATACTTTTCGTCCGACTCCCCACCCTCGTCGCCCTCGCCGGCCTCGGATTCCTCGGCAAGCCTCAGGACGGTTTCATCATAGCGGACAGCGCCCTGCTCCTTGAGAAAGGTGACGATCCGCTCGGTTTCCTTTTCCGAGATATAGGCGCCGTGGATGCGCTGGAGCTTGCTGGTGCCCGGCGGCATGAACAGCATGTCGCCTGCGCCCAGCAGGTGCTCGGCCCCGCTCCCGTCCAGGATGGTGCGGGAATCGATCTTGGAGGAGACCTTGAACGACATCCGGGTGGGGAAGTTGGCCTTGATCAAGCCGGTGAGCACATCCACCGAGGGCCGCTGGGTGGCGAGAATCAGGTGCATGCCCGCGGCCCTCGCCATCTGGGCCAGCCTGGCCACGGAATCCTCGACCTCGCGGGAGGAAACCATCATCAGGTCGGCCAGCTCGTCGATGATGATGACGATGAGCGGCAGCTTGTCCGCAGCCTCGGCGTTGTAGCTGGCCAGGCTCTTGACCTTGGCCTCCTCCATCAGCTGGTAGCGGCGCTCCATCTCCCGCACCGCCCAGAGCAGGGCCCGGCTCGCCAGCTTGGGGTCCACCACCACCGGATGCAGGAGGTGGGGAATATCCTCGTAGCAGGAAAGCTCGATCCGCTTGGGGTCCACCAGCAGCAGACGGACCTCCTCGGGCGTGGCTCTAAAGAGAATCGAGCAGATGATGGTGTTGACCGCCACGCTCTTGCCCGAGCCGGTTGCCCCGGCGATGAGCAGATGGGGCATCCGCGCGAGATCGGCGATCACCGGATTGCCCACCACATCCATGCCCAGGCCGATGGTGAGCCTGGAGGCGGCCTTCTGGAATTTCTCGTGGGCGAAGATGTCGCGGACATAGACGATATTCCGGGTCGGGTTGGGGATCTCGATGCCCAGCGCTGCCTTGCCCGGGATGGAGCCGACGATGCGCACGCTCTCGGCCTTGAGCCCCAGGGCCAGGTCGTCGGCCAGGGCGATGATCTTGTTGATCTTGACCCCAGGGGCCGGGGAAAACTCGTAGGTGGTGATCACCGGACCGGGGGAGATGCCGACAACCTTGCCCACCACCCCGAAATCATTGAGCTTTTCTTCCAGTTCAGCGCTGACCGCATAGTAGTACTCGCGGTCCACGACCACCTCGGTGTTTTCCGGCTTATCCAGCAAGGACAACGGCGGAAGCCGGTATTCTCCGCTGGCCACGGGCAGGAGGCGGAAGGAGTCGTCCTCGACCTCGGCCTCGACCCCAAGCTTTACCGGGGCATGCACCTTGGGGACAACGGGCGCATCTTCGGACAGGCTTGCCCCGGCCTCTGCCGCCACAAGGGAAGCGGCATCCTCTTTTTTACCCTGCCCGGCAGAGCCCTTGGCCTCGACCGCTTGCCTGGAGGCCCGGCGGCTGGCCAGAAAATCGCGCAGCCGGGCCCCAAGAGAATACGGGGAAAAACTGCTGATCAGCATCAGGGAGATAACCAGCACCACGAGAAACAACAGGAAGGACCCTGGACCGCCGAAGAGCCTTTGACCATACTGGGCCAACAGCGTGCCCAGAAAACCGGCAACCGGATAGGTGTGATCAAAAACGGTGAAAGAGGCCGGAGAGGTGAAACCACTGAGTCCCGAGCTGGCCAGGAGGATTCCGGTGCAGCCGAACACGGCCAGGGGCAGGGTCTCCACGGTGTAATCCGGGGAAAAAAGGCGGAGGGCGAAAAAAAGCAGCAGCAGAGGCAGCCAGAGCGAGGTGACCCCGAGCAGGTCCATGAGCAGCCCGGCGACGAACCGGCCCACTGCTCCGCCCCAGTTGGCGGTGACGATCTGGGGCGACGGCTCCGCCGAGGTGTAGCTGACCAGACAGAGGAGCAGAAAAAGGGCGGCAAAGACCCCGAATACGGAAAGTATCTCTCGCCCAAGGGTTGGTTTTTCTTTTTCCTGCCTGTTGTTCCCTGGCGCCATTAGTCTCGCAGATCAGTTCCGGCTAGTATTTTTTTGGCAGCGCCGTTGACACTGCCAATCTCCCCCTCCCTTTACGGGAGGGGGCGGGGGGGGTGGGTGAAGGTGCAACCTGCCGCTCCAGATGTTTCCCCCCTCTCCCTAACCCTCCCCCGCCAGGGGGGAGGGAACTTTCAGCATCCTGCATTTTCTTACCGAACAGAGTAATTAAGCAGGGCAGGCATTACTTTGCCTTGCCGATATTTTTCAGGATAGCATCCAGGATGCCATTGATAAAGCCCGGAGAATCCTCGGCGCAGTATCGCTTGGCCAGCTCAATGGCCTCGTCGATGGCTACCCGGGGCGGCACCTCCTCCTTGAACATCATTTCATAGGCCGCCAGCCTGATGATGTTGCGATCCAGCACCGACATCCGGCTGACCCGCCAGTTCACCGCGCTTTCCGCGATCTTGGCGTTGATCTCCTCCCATTTGTCGGTGATGCCCCAAACCAGTTCCCTGCCATAGGGAATGGCTTTTTTATTGATCTCAAAATTCTCGCAGAGCAGCGGAAAATTCTCCACTGCGGAGGTTGCGGTCATCTCCCCTTGGAACAGGGCGTTGAGGGCAAGCTCCCTTGCCTTGCGTCGGTTTCCCATGAATGATCAGGCAAGCTGCGGCAAAAGGTTGACCATTTCGATGGCAGTGGCCGCGCACTCGGAGCCCTTGTTCCCGGCCTTGGACCCGGCCCGTTCGATGGCCTGCTCGATGGAATCGGTGGTGAGCACCCCAAAGATGATGGGCACTCCGGACTCCATGCTGGCCTGGGCAATCCCCTTGGTCGCCTCGTTGGCCACGAAATCAAAATGGGGGGTTGAGCCGCGGATCACGGCGCCGAGGCAGATCACTGCATCGTAGCGGCCGGACTTGACCATCTTCTGGGCAACCAGCGGAATCTCAAAGGCGCCGGGAACCCTGGCCACCTCGATCTCCTTGTCCTTGACCCCGGAACGCATCAGGGTGTCCAGGGCGCCTTCCAGCAGACGCTCGGCAATGAACGAATTGAACCGGGCAATGACAATCCCGAATTTCTTCCCTTCGGCCTGCAGTTTTCCTTCAAAAAATTTCGGCATCGTTTCTCCTCCAAAAAATGTGCGACCGCTTAGATATTTTTTGTATCCTTGGTGCCGGTGAAAAGATCCAGCATATGGCCAAGCTTATCCTTCTTGGCCTTCAGGTAATCGATATTTTCCGGCTTCGGTTCCATCTCGATGGGCAACCGGCCCGTGACCTTAATCCCATATCCTTCGAGGCCGATGATCTTCTTGGGGTTGTTGGTGAGCAACCGCATCTTGCGCACCCCCAAATCCCGGAGGATCTGGGCGCCGATTCCGTAATCGCGCAGATCGGCCTTGAAGCCCAGATGCACATTGGCCTCAACCGTGTCCATCCCCCCCTCCTGAAGGGCATAGGCCTTGATCTTGTTGATCAAGCCGATGCCGCGTCCTTCTTGCTGCATGTAGAGGACAATGCCCGCGCCCTCATGCTCGACCATGCGCATGGCGCTGTGCAGCTGCCCGCCGCAGTCGCAGCGCTTGGAGCCGAAAACGTCGCCGGTCAGACAGGAGGAATGCACCCGGACCATGATCTCCTTGGTGGGGTCGATCTCCCCCTTGACCAGGGCAACATGCTCGAGCTCATCCACGTCGTTGGTGTAGACAATGGCCCGGAAATCGCCGTAGCGGGTGGGGATATTGGCCTCGGCGGCCCGGTGCACCAGCTTGTCCTCGCGGGTCCGGTAGGCGACCAGATCGGCGATGGTGGCGATCTTGAGGTCGTGCTCTTGGGCAAAGATCTCCAGATCGGGCATCCGGGCCATGGTGCCGTCTTCCTTCATGATCTCGCAGATCACCCCGGAAGGATTCAGCCCGGCCAGCCGGGAAATGTCAACCGAGCCCTCGGTCTGGCCGGTGCGGACCAGAACCCCGCCCCGCCGGGCGCGCAGGGGAAAGATATGCCCGGGGCTGACGATATCGTTGGGCTTGGCCTTGGGATCGGCAGCCACCAGGATGGTCCTGGCCCGGTCCGCCGCGGAGATGCCGGTGGTGACCCCGGTGCTCGCCTCGATGCTCACGGTAAAGGCCGTTTCAAAGGGCGACTTGTTATTCTGCACCATCATGGGGATCTGCAGCTGCTCCAAATGATCCGGGGTCAGGGTCAGGCAGATGAGGCCCCTGCCATGGGTGGCCATGAAATTGATCGCCTCGGGGGTGACCTTTTCCGCGGCCATGTACAGATCGCCCTCGTTTTCGCGATCCTCGTCATCAACCAGGATGATCATCTTGCCGGCCCGGATCTCGTCAATCACCTCTTCAATGGAACTTACCGCCATATTCTTCACCTGAAAACCTTCGCCGCTTGTGGCCGCACCCTTATTTCAAAAAGCCGTGCTCAGCCAGAAAAGCGGAATTGATTCTTGATTCCACCCCTCCGCCATCAGCATCCTTGGCGGAGAGCAATTTTTCCACATACTTGCCGATCAGATCCACTTCTATATTCACCACGCTCCCCTGTTTCAGCGCCCCCAGGGTGGTAACCCCGAGGGTATGGGGGATGATGGAGACGGAAAAGGCCTTCGCGTCGATGCTGTTGACGGTAAGACTGATGCCGTCAATGGCGATGGAGCCCTTTTCGATGATATACTTGCCAAAACCCGCGGGCACCTGGAAGCTGAAGAGCACGAAATCCCCCAGGGGCTGACGGGTCAGCATGGGGGTCGTGGCGTCCACATGGCCGCTGACCATATGTCCGCCCAGCCGGTCGCTGAGGCGCAGGGCGCGCTCCAGATTGACCACGCCCCCCACGGCCAGATTCCCGAGATTGGTGCGGTTGAGGCTTTCCGGCGAGATATCGACCACGAAACGTCTGCCGCGTATCTCCTTGGCCGTGAGGCACACCCCGTTGACCGCGATGGACTCGCCTTCCTCGGGATCGGGCAGATCAAAATCCGCGCCAATGGCAAAAAGCATCCCGCCGCCGGCCGGTCTTTTTTCCAGTATTCTGCCCTGCCCCAGTATGATCCCGGTAAACATATTCTATTCCTGTAACTGCTCAGCAGCACCGCATCTGCTTTGTCATCGGCCTGCTCATGTGCACCAGCACACTTCGCAGACCTCTTTCGCGCATCTGCGGCACTGCTGAGCAGTTACTTTCTTTGTTACTACTATCTCCCGATCAGCCCTTCGATCAGCACATCGTTGCCGAACCGGTGCACCCTGGTGGTGCTGAAACGAGGAGCATCCGCAACCTGTTGCAACCCCAGGGTGTCCACCAGCGGCACTCCGTCGCTGCCGAGAAAGATCGGGGCCACAAAGATCTGCACCTCGTCCACCAGTTTGGCCCGCAAAAACGCGGTATGCACCCGGCTGCCCCCTTCGACCAGAACGCTGGTAAGCTGCGCGCGGCCAAGCTCGCAGAGCACTGCACCAAGATCGAGCTGGCCTGCTTCGTCGAGCCGGACCTGCTTGATGACCGCGCCTGCGTCAATCAGGGCCTCGGCCCGTTTCATATCCGCCTCCGGCCCGCAAAAGATCCAGGTGGGCGCAGAAGACGGCTGTTGCAGCATCCTGGCAGAAACCGGCAGCCTGAGCCCGGTGTCCAGAACAACCCGCAACGGGTCTCGGCCCCTGCGGCCCACCAATCTGGTGGTGAGCGCCGGATCATCGCACAGGGCTGTCTCACTGCCGATAAGGATGGCATCCACCCGATCCCGCAAACGATGCACCTGGCGCCGGGACTGCTCGTTGGTGATCCAGCTGCACTGCCCGGAGGCAAGGGCCAATCGCCCATCCAGACTTATCCCGGCCTTCATGATCACCCAGGGCAATCCGGTGGTGATATGCTTGCTGAATGGCCGGTTCAGGCTCCGGCATTCCTCGGCCAGCACGCCCTGCGTGACCTCAACCCCCTGCGCAGCAAGGGTCTTGCAGCCCCCTCCCGCAACGAGCGGATTGGGGTCGAGCATGCCCACCACCACCCGCTTGATCCCGCTGGCCAGAATGGCCTGGGTGCAGGGAGGGGTCCGGCCCGTATGGTTGCAGGGCTCAAGGGTTACATAGATCGTGGCGCCCCGGGCCTTTGCCCCGGCAGCCCGGAGGGCGTGCACCTCGGCATGGGGGGTTCCGGCCTTGGCATGAAACCCCGTGGCAATGAGCCGGTTATTCTTGACCACCACCGCGCCGACACACGGGTTGGGCGAGGTGCGGCCAAGCCCCTTTCTCGCCTCCCTGATGGCCAGCTGCATCCAGGCGCGGTCGTCTTTCATTTCGCTGTTTCTTCCGGCCCGCCCAGCATGCCCTTCAACTCGGCCATGAACTCGCTTAAGTCCTTGAACTGCCGGTATACCGAGGCGAAACGGACATAGGCCACGCCGTCGAGCTTGCGCAAGCCGTCCATGACCCGTTCCCCGACCAGCTTCACCGGAATCTCGCGTTCGCCCATGTCCTGCAGCTCCCGCTCCAGGGAATCAACGAACTCGTCGATCTGCTCCATGCTGACCGGCCGTTTCTCGCAGGCCTTTTGCAGGCCTTCCACCACCTTGTGCCGGTCCCAGGCCTCGCGGCGCCCATCCTTTTTGATCAGCATGGGCATGGTCACCTCAAGCCGCTCGTAGGTGGTGAACCTGCGGCTGCACGCGTCGCACATCCTCCGCCGGCGGGTGATGGTGAAATCCTTGTTCAGGCGGGAGTCAACAACCCGGTTTTCCAGATGACCGCAGTACGGACATTTCATAACTTACCCCAGCTGGACAACAGGGACTTGGGCTTCGTCCAACAGCAAGGAGGAAAGGCTGTCGGCATACCCCTCTTTATAATAGATTTTTTCAATCCGTGCATTGATCAGCATCTTGCTGCAGATGGCACAGGGCATGTTGGTGCAGTACAGGGTGGATCCCTCGATGCTGAAGCCGTGCAGGGCCGCCTGGATAATGGCGTTCTGCTCGGCATGCAGGCCGCGGCACAGCTCATGCCGCTCCCCGGAGGGAATCCCCTGCTGCTCGCGCAGGCAGCCGATATCCAGGCAATGGCTGACCTTGGCCGGCGCGCCGTTGTAGCCCGTGGCGATGATGCGCTTGTCCCGCACCAGAATGGCGCCCACCTTGCGACGCAGGCAGGTTGAGCGCTGGGCCACCATCTCGGTGATCCCCATGAAATATTCGTCCCAGGACGGGCGGGTGTCGGTCATGATCGCTTACCCGTTGTCCCGTTCCATATCCGGATACAGGGGAAAGGCATCGCACAGAGCGCGAACCTCAAGCCGGATACCGTTCAGAACGTCCTTGTTGCCGCGATTCTCGATGGCCCGGTTGATCCAATCGGCAATCTTGGCCATCTCCGGCTCCTTGAGGCCGCGGGTGGTCACGGCCGGCGTGCCGATCCGCACCCCGCTGGTGACAAAGCGGCTCTGCTGGTCAAAGGGAATGGCGTTTTTGTTCACGGTGAGCCCCGCCTCTTCCAGAGCCTCTTCCGCATCCTTGCCGGTTGCCCCTTTGTTGCTCAGATCGACCAGGAGCAGATGATTGTCGGTGCCGCCGGAAACAAGGCGGAAACCGTGGCGAACCAGTCCTTCTCCCAAGGCCTGGGCGTTTTTGACCACCTGGGCCTGATCCTTCTTGAATTTTTCTCCCATGGCCTCCCTGAAAGCCACGGCCTTGGCCGCGATGACATGCACCAAAGGGCCGCCCTGGATGCCGGGGAAGATCTTGCTATCGAGCTTCTTGCCGAACTCACCCTTGGCAAGGATCAACCCGCCCCGCGGCCCCCGCAGGGTCTTGTGGGTGGTGGTCGTGACAAAATCGGCGTAGGGCACCGGCGAGGGATGGACCCCGGCCGCCACCAGCCCGGCGATATGGGCCATGTCCACCATGAACAGGGCGCCGATCTTGTCAGCTATGGCGCGGAAGCCTGCAAAATCGATAACCCTGGGATAGGCGCTCGCCCCGGCCACGATCATCTTGGGCCTGTGCTCAATGGCAACGCGCTCCACCTCCGCCATGTCGATGCGCTCGGTTTCCCGGTTCACCCCGTAGGAAACAAACTTATACAGCTGCCCCGAGAAATTCACCCCTGCCCCGTGGGTGAGATGGCCGCCGTGGGCCAGATCCATGCCCAGCACCGTGTCTCCCGGCTGCAGCGAGGAAAAATAGACCGCCATATTGGCCTGGCTGCCGGAATGGGGCTGGACATTGGCGTATTCGGCGCCGAAAATCTTCAAGGCCCGCTCAATGGCCAGGGATTCGATCTGGTCGGCATATTCGCACCCGCCATAGTAGCGCTTGCCAGGATACCCCTCGGCATATTTATTGGTAAAAATAGAGCCTTGCGCCTCAAGCACCGCCTCGCTGACAATATTCTCGGAGGCAATCAACTCAAGCTGATTGGACTGCCTTGCCAACTCATGGCGGATGGAACAATACACCTCCGGGTCACTCTCTTTCAAATACGACACTGCAGTATCCTTCATGGTTATTTGTGGGTTAAAAACCGCGCGCCCAATATTCAGACAAAATAATCACGGCCGAAAAATTACTCCAGGTAATTCCGGCCGCGCGATGAAAAACCGTGCATGGAGGCCTGCAACAGGGAGCAGGCCCTTTTTCCTAGAACATATCAATCCGGCGCTGGTGCCTGCCCCCGGCAAATTCCGCGCCGATCCAGGCCCGGACTATTTCCGCAGCCAGGCCGAAGCCGATAACCCTGGCGCCAAGACAGAGCACGTTGGCGTCATTGTGCTCCCGGCTCATCCGCGCGGTAAACAGCTCATTGCACAACCCCGCCCGAATCCCCTCGAAGCGGTTGGCAACCATGGACATCCCCACCCCTGTGCCGCAGATCAGAATCCCGCGCTCACAATCGCCTTTCTGCACCTGCCTGCAGACAGCCTTGGCAAAATCAGGGTAATCGACAGACTCCGTGGAATAGCAGCCCTTGTCGTCCACCACATGCCCCATCTCCTGAAGAAGGGGGACGATTTCAGCCTTCAGGCTGATACCGCCATGATCGCAACCGATGGCAATCTTCACGGTTTGCCCTCGTATTGCTTCATAATCAACACCGCATTGGTCCCGCCGAAGCCAAAGGAGTTGGACATGGCCGCCCGGATCTTCATCTTGCGGGCCTGATTGGGGACATAATCCAGATCGCACTCGGGATCCTGGTTTTCCAGGTTCATGGTCGGCGGGGCAATCTGGTGCTTGATGGCCAAGGCGGTGAAGACCGCTTCGATGCCTCCTGCTCCGCCCAGCATATGGCCGGTCATGGACTTTGTCGAACTGACGGCCAGCTTGTACGCCTGGTCGCCGAAAACCGTTTTAATGGCCCGGGTCTCGACCACATCGTTCAACGGGGTCGAGGTGCCATGGGCATTGATATAGTCAAGGTCTTCCGGGCTCATGCCCGCATCCTTCAAGGCCATCCGCATGCAGCGGGCCGCGCCGTTGCCATCTTCAGGAGGGGCAGCCATATGGTAGCCGTCGCCGCTCAAGCCGTAGCCGGCAACCTCGGCATAGATCTTGGCGCCACGGGCCAGGGCATGCTCCAACTCTTCGAGGATGAGCACCCCTGCTCCTTCGGAGATAATAAAGCCGTCCCGGTCCCGGTCAAAGGGGCGGGAGGCTTTTTCCGGCTGGTCATTACGGGTGGACAGAGCCTTCATCGCATGAAAACCGCCAACCGCCAGAGGACAGATCACCGATTCGCTGCCGCCGGTAATGGCCACATCACATTCATCGTTGGCAATGGAGCGAAACGCCTCGCCCACCGCATGGGTTCCTGCGGCGCAGGCGGTGGTGAGGGAGAGATTCGGCCCCTTGGTGCCGTAAATAATGGAAATCTGCCCGGCGCCCATATTGGGGATAACCATGGGGATGAAGAAGGGGGTAATGCGCTTGGTCCCCTTTTCCAGGGCCACCTGGTGGTATTTTTCTATGGTGGGCAAGCCGCCGAGCCCACAGCCCATGATGCTGGCGATCCGAGGCGCGTTTTCGTCGGTAATCTGCAGCCCGGCGTTTCGCAATGCTTCACCGGCCGCCGCAACAGCATACTGAACAAAGAGGTCCAGGTGCTTGGCAACCTTCTTGTCGATATGGTCTTCGACCTGAAAGTCCTTGACCTCGGCCGCAATGTTGACCCCGACCTCACTGGCGTCGAAGCGGGTAATAGGACCGATACCGCTCTTGCCTGCACACAGAGCGCTCCAGGTTTTTTCCACGCCTGTCCCCAGGGGGGTAACCAGTCCAACTCCTGTGACCACTACTCTTCTGCCCACGCTGATCCTCACAATCTGTTTGCAGAGAAAGAACAACCCTGGCAGGGAAAATCCCGCCAAGGTCCGTCCTCAGTTGTTCCTGCCAGATACCTATTGCCGATCAAAAAACCGTCCGGATCAACCAGCAACCTTGTTGATATGATCAATGGCGTTCTGCACGGTGGTGATCTTTTCCGCGACGTCATCGGCGATCTCGATATCGAAAGCCTCTTCCATGGCCATGATAAGCTCAACCAGGTCAAGGGAGTCAGCGCCCAGATCATCAATAAAAGAGGCTCCCGGCACAACCTTGTCCTTATCAACGCTCAGCTGCTCGGCAATGATATCAATGAGTTTTTCCTGTACAGACATGTTTTTTCTCCTTCCTTGTTTAGGTGCCGTTAAAAAACAACCTGTGCTTTCTTGACCATCTGGTTACGGCACCTTATGCCGTTCGCCGGATCATAATCATTCAAGTTATTTTTTAACAACGGCTTACGGTAACATCTTACCAAGTTTTGCTCTTACAATATATCACATGAACATGCCGCCATTGACATGGATAAACTGCCCTGTCACATAGCGCGCATCGTCAGACGCCAGATAGGCAACAGCCCCGGCAATATCCTCCGCCTCGCCCAGCACGCCCATGGGGATTTCCTCCTTGATCATCTTGGTGACCTCTTCGGAAAGATCCTTGGTCATGTCGGTGACAATATAGCCGGGAGCCACCCCGTTCACCGTGATCCCGCGGGAGGCAAGCTCCTTGGCCACGGATTTGGTGAACCCGACAATCCCTGCCTTGGCGGCGGCGTAGTTGGCCTGCCCGGCGTTTCCGGCAAACCCGACCACCGAGGTGATATTGATGATCCTCCCCCAGCGCTGTTTCATCATCCCCCGGCTCACCGCCTTGGTGCAAAGGAACACGCCCTTGAGGTTGGTATTGAGCACCTCGTCCCACTGCTCATCCTTCATCTTCATGAGCAAGCCGTCCCGGGTGATGCCGGCGTTGTTCACCAGGATATCAACCCGGCCATGCGCATCGAGAATCTTCTTGAAAGCCGCTTCAATCTCTCCGCCGGAAGCGACATTGAACTGGACCGCTTCGGCCTTGCCGCCCGCACTCCGGATACTCTGCACCGTCTCTTCCGCCGCAGCCGGGTTGCTCACATAGTTGACGACGACCAAGGCGCCAAGCGCTGCCAAGCGCTGACAGATAGCCCGGCCAATACCCCTGCTGCCCCCGGTGACCACGGCAATTTTTCCGCTCAAGCTCATGCGCTCTTCCTTTCCTTGAATTTCTCGATAAGCATGGGCACGATCTCGAATACGTCACCGACAATACCGTAGGTGGCCACATCAAAGATCGGGGCATCGGCGTCACGGTTGATGGCGATAATGGTGTCGGCGGACTGCATGCCTACCAGATGCTGGATGGCGCCGGAGATCCCGCAGGCGATATACACCTTGGGGGCCACGGTCTTACCGGTCTGCCCGACCTGATGGGGATAGGGGATCCAGCCGCTGTCCACCGCAGCCCGGGAGGCAGCAACCGCCCCGCCCAGCACATCGGCCAATTCGCGGATCATGGCGAACCCCTTTTCGTTTTCCAAGCCACGTCCGCCGGCCACGACAATATCGGCCTCGCTGAGGTTCACCCGGTCAAGATCTTCAACCACCGACTCAAGCACCTTGACGCGGGGCTTGAGGAAGGCCGGGTCCAGATGCACCGGGATAATCTCCCCTTTTCGCCCTCCATCCCCGGCAAGGGGCTTCATTACCAGCGGCCGCACCGTGGAGATCTGCGGGCGGGTATGGGGACAGACAATGGTGGCCATGATGTTGCCGCCAAAGGCCGGACGGGTCTGGAGCAGCGCGCCATCCTCATCGCGGATCGCCAGGTCCGTGCAGTCAGCGGTGAGGCCTGTGCCGAGAGTTGTGGCAACCCGGGGGATAAAGGATCTGCCGATGGCCGTGGCGCCCGCAAGAATAATCTCCGGTTTATGTTTTTTCGCCAGCGCACTCAAGGCATTGCCATACGCATCATCGGTAAAAGAGGCCAAGGCCGGGTCGTCGACAACAAATACCTTGTCTGCCCCGTGGGCGATGAGCGCTTCGGCCATGCCTGTGATTTTTGAACCCAGGAGAACCGCGGAAAGGGGAACCCCTCTTTTTTCGGCCAGCTTGCGCCCTGCCCCGAGTAATTCCAAGGCAACGGGGGCGAGTTTGCCATGCCGGCATTCCGCGTACACCCAGACGCCGGACCAATCGGCAAGATTGCCCTGGGGTGCCTTTTCCTCCCGCTCGATGGAAAGGGCGCCTACCTCACAAACATCCACGCAACTGCCGCACAGGGTACAGGCATCGCCGACCACGGCATGCCCGTCTTCAACCTTGATGGCTCCGAAAGTACAGGTGCTTTCACAGACACCGCAACCGATACAGGCTTCTATATCAATATGTAACATGGAGAATTCCGTTCGTCTGAGCCGTTGTTTAAAATAACCAGAACATTAAAACTGTCTTACTCCCGGCACAAGGGGCCGTAACAAAATGATCAAAAATCTAAGTAGCTATTTCGTAACAGCCCCTAAAGCCGACAGGAGAGGCGACAATTTCTCATACAGCTGGGAAACCTGCTCACTGGGTGTACCGACAAGCATGGCCCGTTCCCCTCGCAGTTCCGGCGAGAAGACCCTGACCACCTGGGTGGTGGAACCTTTGAGCCCCAACTGCTCCGGGTCTGCCTCGATATCCACTGCGGTCAGCTTGGTGATATCGATTTTTTTCGCCCGCATCTTCCCCTTGAGGGAGGGAATCCTGGGCTCATTGATCTCTTTGACCACAGTGAACAGCGCGGGCAGCCCCACCTCCACCAGGTCGTAGCCGTCATCCATAAGACGCTCCGCCCGGATGGTATCACCGGTACAGTCATTGATCTTGCGCACATAGGCGACAAAGGGGATACCAAGACGCTCCGCCAACCCCGGACCCACCTGGGCGGTATCCCCGTCAATGGCCTGCTTGCCGCAGAGGATAAGATCAAAATCATCGATTTTTTTGATGGCCATGGAAAGGGTATAGGTGGTCGCCCAGGTATCCGCCCCGGCAAAGGCACGATCCGAGACGAGCACCGCCTCGTCCGCCCCGCAGGACACTGCCTCGCGCAGCATGTCCTCTGCCTGGGGCGGACCCATGCTGAGCACGGTTACCGTGCCGCCGTGCTGTTCCTTCAGGCGAACCGCTTCCTCAAGGGCATGGCGGTCATACGGGTTCATAATGGATTGCACGCCGTCCCGGGCCAGGGTGTTGGTCTTGGGATCCAGGCGGACATCCTTGGCGTCCGGAACCTGTTTTACGCAAACAATGATCTTCATTAGGACCTCGTGTACTCCTTGTTGAGTTCCTGACCAATAACATTACGCTGGATCTGATTGGTGCCCTCGTAGATCTGGAGAATCTTGGCATCGCGCATCATCTTCTCCACCGGGTACTCGCGCATATAGCCATAGCCGGCGAGAACCTGTACCGCATCGGTGGCAACCTTCATCGCCATGTCGGTGGCAAACACCTTGCACATGGAAGAGGCTTTGGACATGTCATTTTTATGGGCATCGATATGCTTGGCCGCGGAGTAGACCAGGGCGCGGCCGGCCTCGACCTGGATGGCCATATCGGCCAGAATATGCTGCACCGCCTGGAAGGAGATGATGGGCTTGCCGAACTGGACGCGCTGCTTGGCATAGGTCACCGCCTCGTCCAGAGCACCCTGCCCCAGACCAACCCCGAGGATGGCGATACCCGGGCGGGATTGGTCCAAAGTCTTCATCACGGTGATAAAGCCCATGCCGATCCGGCCGATCACCCTGTCCTTGGGAATACGGCAGTCCTTGAAGATCAATTCCCGGGTGGAAGAGCAACGGATACCCAGCTTCTTTTCCTTGACCCCGTAAGAAAAACCAGGGTCGGTATCCTCGACCACAAACATGGTGGCGCCGCGGGGCCCCTTGCTTTTATCGGTGATGGCAATAACCGTATAGATCTGGGCCTCGCCGGCATTGGTAATCCACTGCTTGGTGCCGTTTAAAACCCA
The DNA here is from genome assembly GCA_021847425.1 of Deltaproteobacteria bacterium. GTDB lineage: Bacteria > Desulfobacterota > Desulfobulbia > Desulfobulbales > Desulfurivibrionaceae > Thiovibrio. Next base: position 18,440 of record JAJZRF010000031.1, read on the forward strand.
TTCGTCGCCATCAAGAACCGCGGTGGTCTGGATGCCGGAGGCATCGCTGCCGGCATTGGCCTCGGTAAGGGCAAACGCCGACAATTTCTCCCCGCTGGCAATGAGAGGCATATACTTCTGTTTCAGCTCTTCGCTGCCGGAGATAAGAATCGGGTAGGCGCCCAAGGCGCTGGCGGCAAAGGCGGTGGCCACCCCGGTACAACCACGGGCAAACTGTTCAAGGGCCAAGACAATCTCAAAACACCCGCCGCCCAAGCCGCCGTATTCTTCAGGGATATAAAGACCATACAAATCGGCCTTGGCAATAGCGGTTAGGATATCACGCGGATAATCTTCGGTTTCATCCAATTCCGACCTTTGCGGAATAATCATTTCATCGGTAATCTGTCGAGCAACATCAACGATCATCTGCTGCTCTTCGCTCAGGAAATAATCCACTGTGCCCCCTTGTAGCTCAATTACTTTGATATGCGGCTGGGCAATAAAGCGTGCCTACCACCTGACCAGGGCTGCGCCCCAGGTAAAGCCGCCGCCGAAAGTACAGATGAGAAGCAAATCTCCCTGCTGCAACAGGCCTTCCCGGTTCGCCTCGTCCATGGCAATCGGCACGGTCGCCGCCGATGTATTACCATATTTGTGCACATTAATATAGATTTTTTCAAGCGGCACGCAGAGGTGATCCGCCAGGTTTTTCAGGATACGGATGTTGGCCTGATGGGGCACAATAAGGGAGATATCCGCGATGGTAAGATTTTCTTTATTAAGGACGGCGGTGATGGCTTCCGCCATGGCTCGGACCGCGTAGCGGAAAACATCCTTCCCCACCATCTTGATAAAAGATCCTTCACTGTGCTGGCTGCAGAGGTCAGGATTCAGGCTGGGGGCGCTGTCCATATGGAGCAATTCCCACAACCGCCCATCCGCGTAAAGCTGAGTCGCCAGGATGCCTCGGCCCTGATCGTTGCCGGTCACCAGGCAGGCTCCGGCGCCATCACCGAAAAGCACACAGGTATTGCGGTCCTGCCAGTTGGTGCGGGCGGAAAGATTCTCCGCGCCGATCACCAGAATTTTCATGTCCGGGTTGTGGCGAATGTATTTGTCGGCAAGATCGAGGCCGTAGAGAAAGCCGGAACAGGCGGCGTTGATGTCAAAGGCAAAGGCATTGACCGCCTCCAGCTCCTTTTGAACAAGACAGGCGCAGGATGGCATGGCCTTTTCACAGGAAATCGTCCCGAGGACGATCATGTCAACCTCCGCCGGGGTCACCCCGGCCATGTCCAGGGCGCGACGGGCTGCGACGCTTGCCAGTTTGGAGGTTTCCTCCCCGGCCCTGGCAATATGCCGGGTCTTGATGCCGGTCCTGGTGGTGATCCATTCATCGGAGGTATCAACCATCTTTTCCAGATCCTCGTTGGTGAGGATCCTTTCCGGAAGACAGGAACCGGTCCCGAGGATAACCGCGCGGCTCATGAAGTTACCCCGGCAACAGTGTCTTCCGCGGACAAGGGATCATCCTGCTGCACCAGGAGATGATCAAGGGAAAAAAGCTCGAGGATTCGGTCATTAACCTTGTTGCGGGCCATTTCCGAGGCAAGCCGGATGGCATTTTTTATTGCCACGGCAGTTGAGCGTCCATGGCAGATAATGGCGTTGCCTCGTATGCCGAGCAAGGGCGCGCCACCATATTCGGCATAATCAACCCGTTTTTTAAAGGAAACAAAGGCGTCCTTGGCAAGCAGATAACCGAGTTTCGCCTTAAAACTCTTGGCAATCTCCTCACCCAGCATGCCCATGACCGCCTCGGCCAATCCTTCGCTGAGTTTCAGACAGACATTGCCGACAAATCCGTCGCAGACCATGACGTCGACATCCCCCTGAAAGGTGTCCCGGCCCTCGACATTCCCGATATAATTCAGGGAACTTTGCTGAAAAAGCTCATGTGATTTTTTCACCAGGGCATTGCCCTTCCCACCCTCTTCGCCGATACTGAGCAGACCGACACGAGGTCGATCCAGGCCAAAGAGAACCTGGGAAAAAGCGGCGGCCATGATCCCGAATTGGAACAGATGCAGGGAACGACAATCAACGTTTGCGCCGACATCCATCATCACCACCGGGCCTTTCAAGGTGGGAAAAATGCCGGCGATTCCAGGCCGGGAGACATGCTCAAGCCGACCAAGCAGCTTGATGGCCGCAGCCAGTGTCGCCCCGGAATTTCCGGCGCTGACAACAGCATCAACCCTGCCCTCTTTGTGGAGGGCAAAAGCCTTCATGATGGAGGAGTCTTTTTTCCTGCGGATAGCGTCAAAGGGGGATTCATCCATGCCAACAACCTGGGAGGCATGGATGAGATGAATCCGAGAGGAAGGACGGCCATGGGTTGCCAGGATAGTCCCGAGCCGGGCCTGATCACCAATCAGGCTGATCTCAATATCTGATCCGCTCGCGGCCATAACTGCCCCGGAAACCAGCTCTTCAGGGCCGCGGTCCCCGCCCATGGCATCCAGGGCAATATGCAACGCCATGGCAACTCTATTACTCTTCGGTCAACTTGACAACAGTACGGCCCTTGTAAGCACCACAGCCAGGACAAAGACGGTGCGGAAGCTTCGGTTCACCACACTGGGAGCATGTTGAAACGGTTACACCACAGAGCGCGTCATGGGAACGACGTATTCTGGTACGACAATGGGAATGCCTTCTTTTCGGTAAAGCCATTACTTTTCCTCCAATTGGAAAATCTCGGTTACAGCATGTTGTCTGTAACGGGTTTCTCAAAAAAAATCAACAGGTTCAGCACATAGGACACGTTTTTCTGCTCGGCGAAATCCGTGCCGGGAAACACCTTCGCTGTGTCGGCCCAAAAATCTCTCTTTTACTGGACCTTCAACTTTCCCAAAACCTTGAATGGGGATGCACCTGCATCCCTGGCACAACCACAAGGACAACAATTTAAATTCGCCCCGCACTCCGGACAAAGCCCCAAGCACTTGTCGCTGCATAGTCTTTTCTCAGGCAAAGCAAGATATACCTGCTCCGCAAGCACGGAGAAAACGTCGACAACCGGCTCTGCAAGATAAACAACATCCAGCTCACTGCTCGGGCAAAAATATTCCGAGCCGAGACCAGCCTCTTCCTCTTTGGTAAGCAGCTCAAAAACGAGTTCGAACTCTTCAGCTAACGTATATGCGAAAGATTCAAGACACCGATCACAGTCAAGAACAACCGGAAGACGCAAGCTTCCGGCAAGCAAAACCCGTCCCCCCTCTTTTCTAAGGGAAACGGCGCATACTCCTTGGCCTTGCCAAACGACACCATCAACAGGAACCCAAGAGACATCGTCGACACTAAAAGAAAGGCCGCCCGCCGGTATTTCATCCCACTTGATACGCACGCATCACCTGTTCGCAATACAAAAAATGGAACAGATCAATATAAATAAACACGGCGCATTGTCAAGTAAATTCACGGCAAGCCTTTTTGTTTCATTGACGCCACGCCATCAGGGGCATCTTCGGCAAGCATGGGAACATGACTTGAACAACAAAACGGAATTATTAGAAATTATAACAACCGGGAGAGACGGCCGCTCGCCTTGCCCAGGCGATGACCAAGCACATGAATAATCTTCCGCAAAAGCTTCAGCCCAAGCGCAGGCGCCTGATTCAGCATCAATTCCATGTTTTCTCGAGAAAGAATGAGGAGATGACTCTTTTCCGTGGCAACAACAGTGGCATGGCGCCGCCCGGCTTCAACAACAGAAATTTCACCAATCAAGCTTCCACGCTCAAGTACGGCAACCAGAATAAATTTACCGGGAAATATCGCTTCCATTTTAACCGCAAGTTTCCCCTCCACCAGAAACCCCATAAAATCAGCAAGATCTCCACCTTGCATCACAATTTCCGCAGGCCGCCACTCGCGAAACTCAAGATAGGAAAACAATTCACCCATCTCTTCGCAAGATAAAAAAGAAAATATATCATTTAACTCCTCGGGCCTGTATCTCCCAAAAAGCTTTCCTTCATCGATAACCATTTGCGTTTACTCAGCCGCCCCCTTACTGACCTTCTCTTCTAGCCTGGCAATAAGGCCGGCAAAGTTCTCCTTACCCAAAACACTGGCAAACTGGGTCCGGTAATTATTCACCAGACTCACTCCCTCAACTTCCACATCATAAACCATCCAGCGGTCGTTAGTGTTTTTGAGCATATAATTAACTGGGGTTTCCACATTCTTGCGGATCAGCTCACTATACACAATAGCCTTGTTCCCTTGCAGGGCGGCCTTCTTAAAGATAACTTTTTCCCCGGAGTATGTTTCTATTTTGGCTATATATGTGTTCTCCAGCAGGGTTCTAAACAAGGAAACAAATCGATCCTGATCTTGGGGGCTCTGATCCTTCCAGTGCCTGGCTAACGCACGCATGGACATCTCGCGAAAATCGAATTTTTTTTCAACAATGGTCACAACACGGTTTTTCCTCTCCGACTTATGAGCTGGCCCGGCGAGCTTCTCATCCTGAAGGATCGAAATAATATCGTCGACTGTTTCTTTCATAAAAGAAACAGGATCCGTTGTCGCCGCATGGGAACCCCCCCGGCACAAAAGAGGGATCGCGATTGCCAGAATTATCACTGCAAAAAACTTAAGATACCATCTATTACTGTTTTTCATTTTTGCCTCTGCAATTATTCCATGGAGTACCGACACTATTCAACAACCCTGGCTTCACTGAATCCGGGGGCACAGAAAGGGATTTTAGTCTCCCAGATCATCCACCTTGACCACCGAATCTTTATTCATGTCCAGCAAAGTTTGCCGCATATCCAAAACCGGTTGCGCATCAACCGAGGTTCCAACCTGAACAGAAGAATCGTCGGCAGAAACTGAAGCGGAGTCCACTCCCGAAGAAACAGGGCCAAGCGCTTCCTGGGCATATGTTTTCTCCGCGCCGTCAAGTGAAGAGCGGTACACGGAATCACTGCCCACAGGAACATCATGTAATTTCTTTTGTCGATATTGACGGTATGCGTCGCGCAAGGCGATATACGGATCAATGGCGGACTCCTTGAAATCTTCGTAATCACCCAAAGTAAGGGAAGTATTGTTCACCTCCCTGCCGGCCTCTATTGCCAGCCCCGTCTCAGCGTCAGACCTGGCAAGATAGGACAGGGGACTCAAGAAAAAATCCCCGGCGAGCCCGATTGTATCACGCACATTCGATGGACCCAAAAAAGGCCAACAAATATATACGCCTTCCCCAAGTCCATAATTTCCCATGGTGAGTCCAAAATCTTCATCCTTGGGCGCCAGGCCGAACTCATGCTTGGCAGGGTCGGCCAGACCCGCAATCCCAAGGGTGGAGTTGATAACAAAACGGGCAGTTTCGATCCCACTGTTCGCAACTTTTCCCTGCAAAAGATTATTAACAATCCGGACAGGAGCTATAATATTTTTAAAAAAGCGCTGCACACACATGCGCACGTCTTCGGCAATAAAATAATCATACCCTTGGGATACCGGCTTAAGCACCCAAAAATAAAACTTGTCATTGAAATGAAAAAAAATGCGGTTAACCGGCTCCAGAGGATCCGAGGCCACGCCAATGTCCTGCGCTCCCGCAAAAGACGGTTCATCGTCAGGTATAACGTCCTGCCCAAGCGCCACGGTCATTGATCCCAACCAGATTGCCAGACAGCAAAAACATACCCGGCACAGCTGGGGGGGGAAACTGTCACATTTTTTCATGGTCATCCTCTGTCACCCAATTTATGTATGCCAGATACTCAGTTTTTTGAAAAAGAAATCAAAAACCCCATGTTCACCATACAAGACATGCGTATCATCAAACCTTGCCGAAAATATATTTACTCACCAACCCCTCAAGGTCAACGGCAGATTCTGTTTCAGAAATCATACCGCCATTGGCCAGCAACGTTTCAGACCCTCCCTCGGTAATCTTGATATATTTATCCCCAATGATCCCCTGGGTTTTGACTGAGGCAACTGCATCATCGGTAATCTTTACTCCGTTATTAATCTGAAACTGCACCAGGGCACGATCATTTTTATCCAAGGCGATATTGCTCACCTTACCCACATTAACCCCGGCAAGTTCAACAAGGGCTCCGCGCTTAAGGCCGGAGACATTGTCAAATTTTGCCTGCAGAACATATGTCTTTTCCATGGAAAAGACGGAAAACTCGCCCAATTGCAGAGACATATAAACAAAAGCCATAAAACCAGCCACAACAAAGAGGCCAACAATTGCGTCAAAATTTATCTTTTTCATAAGCCTTTATTCCATCTCCCTGCTTAAATAAAGCTTCCCCATCGTGTATTGCACAAAGGCCTGAATCTCGGGAAGTTCGCTCTGTTGAATATCTTCAGGGCTGGCAAAGGTGCTAAATTTGCCCTTATTGACCAGAATAACCTGATCTGCCAAATTGAATACCTTGGGGATATCGTGACTCACTATAACTGACGTATATCCGAATTTTTCCTGGGTCTCCAGAAAAAGCTTGTAAATCTCCAAGGAGTTCTCAGGATCAAGACCAGTAGTCGGCTCATCGAAAAGCATTATTTCCGGATGCAACATCAGCGCCCTGGCAAGCCCCACCCTTTTTCTCATGCCACCGCTCAGTTGAGCCGGATATTTGCCCTCATGCCCCGTGAGACCAAGTTGCGCCAGAGTGGCAAGCACCTTTGCTCGAATTTCCTCACTCCCTAATTTTGTCCGCTCTTCTAACGGCAAGGCCACATTGGCAAAAACGGTCAAAGAATCGAGAAGCGCCGATCCCTGAAAAAGCACGCCGAATTTTGTCCGCACCCCATTCAACGCCTTGGCGCGCATTTTGGATATATCTTGTCCCCCCACCAGAATCTGCCCGGAATCCGGGCGCAAAAGTCCCAGGATGAGCTTCATGGTCACACTTTTCCCCTGGCCACTGGGTCCGGCGATAACCGTGGTCTTGCCAGCAGGAATCGTCAGATTAACCCTGTCAAGGATGATCTGCTTGCCAAAGGATTTCACGACATCTTTAAACTGGATAACCGCCTGACTCATAATAGTATCGCCGTAAGCAGATAATCACAGATAAGAATTGCGATTGAAGAAAGCACGACAGCCTGCGTTGTCACCTTGCTCACGCCTTCAGCGCCAAAACCAGCCCCCCGGATAACATGAACAAAATACCCCCTTCCCGCACACACCCAAACGATCACCAGGGCAAAAACAAAAGACTTTATGATGCCCATGTTTATATCCTGATTCACAACACTCTGCTCCATGCCTGACCAATACGCACCGGGGTTAACCCCCAACAAGCCGCATCCTGCGAGATACCCGCCGAAGATGCCGACCACATTAAAATAAAGGGTGAGAATCGGAACCGAGATGAGCGTGGCAAGAAATTTTGGTGTGATGAGATAACGAAAAGGGTCGATGGCCATACATTCCAGGGCGTCAAGCTGCTCGCTGTTACGCATGATCCCGATTTCGGCGCACATTGCCGAGCCGGCTCGCCCGGTAACCATCAAGGCCGTCAAAACCGGGCCAAGCTCACGAATCAAGGACAGGGAAACCGCCGAGCCCAAGAGGCCTTCAGAGCCGAATTTGCGCAAGGTATAAAAACCCTGTAAGCCAAGGACCATGCCGGTGAACCCGGCGATAAAAAATATAACCCAAAAAGAATTGGCACCAATCAGGCGAACTTGTCGTATCGTGGCGGAAAAACGAAATGGCCTTTTAAAGATGCCGCCAAGACCCAAAACCAGAAAAGAACCCATGCGGCCTGTATCCTCCAGGAACCAAATGGTGTTTCTTCCTATTTTTTCCAGGTAACGGATCATACACTCCTCGTTGCATGCCCTTGCGAAGCAACACGTTTCACAACAAGCGATTGGGGCAAATCCCATGCTTTGAATGGGTATTCATTTATACCATTCATAAAATTCGTAATGTTACTCAAGGGACACAGGCGGTGTCAAGCACTTGCTCCAAGGAAAATCGGAAAACTGAGGAAACCAATAAAAAAAGGGGATCAGCGATACTGGCTAATCCCCTTTTAATTTTTTCATGGCGGAGTGGACGGGGCTCGAACCCGCGACCCCCGGCGTGACAGGCCGGTATTCTAACCAACTGAACTACCACTCCTCTTGTGGTGGGCGAAACAGGGATCGAACCTGTGACCCTCGGCTTGTAAGGCCGATGCTCTCCCAGCTGAGCTATTCGCCCCACATGAAGTGTGGCAAGATATACCCTTGCCACCCATAATACGTCAAGCAAAAAACTTACCGCATGCCAAAAATGATAGCCTCGTAAAGAGGGAACGATGAGCGGTCCACGTTAAAGGAGGCTTGGCTATCTCGCAGGAACTGTCAAACTTTTTTTAGCCACGGCAAAACCTGTGGGGTATCTCATGGAACTTGCGAAATTAAATCGTTTTCTTATCGTGAACTTTTCGGGTGAGTCCGACAGCCCCCCTAATGAGCCACATTGGTTGATGGGAGTACACCTTCCACGCCAATCCCAGCAAAAGGAATCTCTTTAAAAAGAATATCCCCCTCTTTAAGCACCAAAGCCTTAGTCAGGACTTCGTCCACATGCTCAACCAGTTCCACGGTGAGATCCTTGAGGATCTTCGCCGGGATTTCGTTCAAATCGGCTTCATTCTCCTTAGGGATCAGAACATGCTTGATATTCCCCCGCCGCGCGGCAAGGAGTTTTTCCGTGAGTCCGCCAATGGGCAAGACTCTGCCCCGCAAGGTAATCTCACCGGTCATGGCGATATCCCGTCGGACCGGAAGCTTAAGCAAGGCGGAAACCATTGAGGTCGCCATGGTGATCCCGGCAGAGGGACCATCCTTGGGAATAGCCCCTTCCGGCACATGGATATGAATATCAAGCTTCTGATAAAAATCCGGCAACAAACCAAGCTGCAAGGCCCGAGTCCTTACATAGCTCAACGCCGCCTGGGCGGATTCCTGCATGACGTCACCCAATTTGCCGGTCACGGTCAGATTCCCCTTCCCAGGCATCAGAGCCGTTTCGATCTGCAGCAATTCGCCTCCCACCTCGGTCCAGGCCAGACCGGTAGTGAGCCCGATTTTATCCCGTTCCTCCGCCAGACCAAAACGGTATCTGACCCCACCCAGATATTTGGCTATGGCCGCATCGTTCAACCGATACCGCTTATCCGTTTTTTTCTTTTGCCGGTCCCGGGCCACCTTACGACAAACCGAGGCAATACTGCGTTCAAGATTCCGAACCCCTGCCTCCCGGGTATATCTCCGAATAATCTCAAGAATGGCGCCGTCGTTAAAAGTGATATCCTCCCGGTCGAAGCCGTTGGCCTCCAGCTGCTTCGGCACCAGAAAACCCTGGGCGATGTTCAGTTTGTCCTCTTCCGTATACCCATTGAGCTTGATCACCTCCATCCGATCTTGGAGCGGGACAGGGATCGCGTGCAGATTGTTGGCGGTGGTCACGAAAAAAACCCCGGACAAATCATAGTCAAGATCAAGATAATGATCGTTAAAAGCGACATTTTGTTCCGGATCCAGCACTTCCAACAGGGCAGAGGAAGGATCCCCCCGGAAATCCATGCTCATCTTGTCCACCTCATCAAGACAGATAACCGGATTCACGACCTTTGCCTTCTGCATGGACTGGATAATTTTCCCCGGCAGAGCGCCAATATAGGTGCGCCTATGCCCTCGGATTTCAGCCTCGTCGCGGACACCGCCGAGAGAGAGGCGAACGAACTTACGCCCCATGGCGCGGGCCAGGGACTTGCACAGCGAAGTTTTCCCCACTCCGGGCGGTCCAACCAGACAGAGAATCGGTCCCTTGATTTTCTCAACCTGGGCCTGCACGGCAAGATATTCGAGTATCCGCTCCTTGGGCTTCAAAAGCCCATGGTGGTCCTGGGCAAGGATCTCCTCCGCTGCCTGGATATCAATCTTCTCTTCGGTTTTTTCCCTCCAAGGCAGACTGAGAATGCAATCAACATAATTACGGACAACCGTAGCCTCGGCCGACATGGCAGGCATCATCTTCAGCTTCTTGAATTCCTGCTCCAGCTTGGCGCGAGCCGCATCGGGAAGATTTTTCTCCTGTATTGCCTTGTCCAGCGCCTCGAGCTCGGAGGATGCCTCCTCGGCGCCCCCCATCTCTTTCTGGATAGCCCGGAGTTGCTCAGCCAGGAAGTAATCCTTCTGGGTCTTATCCATCTTTTTCTTCACTCGGGCACGGATAACCTCTTCAAGCTCGGCGATCTCAATTTCCTTATGGATAAGGCTCAAGACCTGCTCCAGCCGCCCGACAACCGAAAAATTTTCCAGAATTCCCTGTTTTTCCTGCACATTCAGGGGCAGATGCGCTGCCAGCACATCCACAAATTTTGCAGGCCTCTCAATGCGGGCCAAGGACTTGACAACCTCGGCCGGCACCTTTTTGTTGTATTTGACATACTCCTTAAAACTTGCCTGGATCTCCCGTACATACGCGGTTGCTTCAAGGCCGCCCTCGTCTTCGGCCTCTTCGTTTGCAAGCTGCACCAGAAAATAGTCGGGGCTGGACAGGTGCTTCATGATCCTGCCCCTTCTTTTCCCTTCAACCAAGGCCTTGATCGTGCCATCCGGCAGACGGAGCAGTTGCATGACCGTGGCAACGGTTCCCACCACATGCACGCTATCCTCGGTTGGATCATCCTCCGCCGCATCTTTCTGCGTTACCAGAAAAATCTCCGACCGCTTGGCCATCGCCTCTTCCAGTGCCTTAATGGAACGCTCCCTGCCAACCACCAGCGGCGCGACCATATAAGGGAAGATCACGATGTCCCGCAAGGGCATCATCGGATATGCAACTTTCTGTTCAGGATCAAACTCTGCCATAATGTTCAATACAACCTTGAGGGGTTAGCCGTTGTAATCAAATAAGAAGCCAGTTCGCTGACAAAAACGGCATAAGGAACCGGAAAGCAACGGCCAGAATTACACACGTTATTTTGTAACGGCTCCTAAACAAATTTCTCGCCGACTCAGGCGCTTTTCTTTGATTCCGCGTCATTATCATACAAAATCACCGGATAATCGCCATTCAGCACCACCTGCTCGCTGATCACGCATTCCCGCACGTTTTCCTTGGAGGGCAATTCGTACATGATATCAAGCATCGCCTGCTCCAGGACCGTTCTCAACCCCCGGGCGCCAGACTTTCTCTTGATTGCCTGCTGGGCGATGGCCTTAAGCGCACCCTCGGTGAACCGCAACCGGATATTATCAAAGGCAAAGAGACGCTCATACTGCTTAGTCAGCGCATTTTTGGGCATACGCAGAACGCGGACCATGTCCTCTTCATCCAGTTCCTCCATGGTCGCCACCACCGGTAGACGGCCAACCAGCTCCGGAATCAGACCGAAACGGAGGAGATCTTCCGCCTGCACCTGGGCAAGGATATCCCCCACCGTCTTTTTCGGCTTGCCCACGACCTTGGCCCCGAACCCCATGGACTTGGTGCCGGTCCGCTGCTTGATTACGCCATCAAGCCCGACAAAGGCCCCGCCGCAGATAAACAGGATGTTGGTGGTATCAATCTTGATATATTCCTGCTGCGGATGCTTGCGCCCGCCCTTGGGGGGAACACTGGCCACGGTTCCCTCGATGATCTTCAGCAGAGCCTGCTGCACCCCTTCGCCGGAGACATCCCGGGTAATGGAGGCGCTGTCTGATTTCCGGGCGATCTTGTCGATTTCGTCGATATAGATGATGCCGCGGCTGGCCCGCTGAATATCGTGATCCGCAGCCTGGAGAAGATTGACCAAAATATTCTCCACATCTTCTCCGACATAACCCGCTTCGGTCAGGGTAGTGGCGTCGGCCATGGCAAAAGGGACATTGAGAATCTTCGCCAGGGTCTGGGCCAAAAGCGTCTTCCCACAGCCGGTCGGGCCGACCAGCAGGATATTGCTTTTCTGCAATTCGACCTCGCTGCCGTCGCCGCTTCCCTGGGCCTCTATCCGCTTGTAATGGTTGTGCACCGCAACCGCGAGAACCTTCTTGGCCTTTTCCTGACCGATCACATACTCATCAAGATGGGCCTTGATGTCAGATGGCTTGAGGGTCGACGCCTCCAACTGCGATTGCAGCGCCTGCTGCCGGTCCTCGCTGACGATCTCGTTACACAGGTCGATGCACTCGTTGCAGATATACACCGTTGGCCCGGCGATCAGCTTCTTGACCTCGTCCTGACTTTTGCCGCAAAAGGAACAGGTGACTTCCACTTCGCCATTATGATCTTTTGCCATGCCCACTCTCCTCTTCATGATTCGCCCGCTTCACCAGCACCTTGTCAATTACGCCATAATCCCTGGCTTCCTCGGCGCCCATGAAAAAATCCCGGTCCGTGTCAACCTGAATCTTCTTGAGCTTTTGCTTGGTATGCTGCGCCAGAATGGCGTTCAGGGACTGGCGCATCCGCAGAATCTCCTTGGCGTGGATATCAATGTCGGAGGCCTGTCCCTGAAAACCACCCATGGGCTGGTGCAGCATGATCCGGGAGTTCGGCAGCGCATACCGCTTTCCCTCCGTGCCGGCGGCGAGGAGCACCGCGCCCATGCTGGCCGCTTGCCCCATGCACAGAGTGACGATGTCACTCTTCACATAGTGCATTGTATCATAAATAGCCATGCCTGCCGTCACTACACCCCCAGGGGAGTTGATATAAAAGGTGATATCCTTGTCAGGATCATCGGCTTCCAGAAAAAGGATCTGGGCGATGATTATGTTGGCTATATCGTCGGTTATGGTTGAACCCAAAAAAATAATCCGCTCTTTCAAAAGCCGGGAATAGATGTCATAGGCCCGCTCTCCGCGGGGACTCTGTTCAACAACCATGGGAACGAGATTCATAAACATGCTCCTTCAAAAAGTTACTGGGGATCGCTCACACCCTGGGCGGCAGCCTGCACGATTTTCATCTTAGCGGCGTCAAGCAGGAAACTTAATATTTTTTCATTCAGCAACTCCGCCATGAAGGGCAAGAGATCATCCCTGCTGGAAAAATATTTTTTCACTTCGCTGATCGGCATATTGTACTGTTCGGATATACGCTTAAACCCTTTGTCGATGTCAGCATTTTCCAGCTTGAGCCCTTCCTTTTCCGCGACCTTCTTCAAAAGAAAATCGCCCTTGACCCGAGCCTGAGCCGAAAGTTTATACTGTTCGACCAGGGTATCCCGATTAAATCCAGCAGTTTCCAGGGTTACCCCCTGCCGTTCCAGATTGCTTTCCAGCTCCTTGATCATTGCTTCTATTTCATAAGCCACCAACCGAGGCGGGATCTCGAAATCATGGGTTTCGATCAGCGCCTTCATCAACTTGTCGGTAAGATCGCCACGCTGGGCATCCTTCTTGGCCTGCAACTTTTTTTCACGGATATGCGTTTTAAGCGCCTCCAGGGTGGCAAATTCCTCACCCACCTCCTTGGCGAACTCGTCATCAAGGGCAGGCAATACCCGTTCCTTGACATCCTTGACATTAATCTTGAACTCCACCTTCTTGCCTGCCAGAATCGGATTGGCGAAATTTGCTGGAAAATCTATCTCCTGCACCGCTTCCTCGCCCTTTTTCAAGCCCAGGAGATTCTCTTCAAACTCTTTTCCATACTGGCCGGAACCGACATCAACCGAATAATTTTCCCCAACCACCTGCTTGATGGCTTTGCCGTCATGGTACCCCTGAAAGTCCACCACCGCCAGGTGCCCCTTCTCAATGACGCGGCCTTCGACACTTTGCAGGGGAGCCATCTGCTTGCGCAGCGTCTCAAGCTCCTGGGAAATCTCTTCGTCCGTCACCTCAAGCGCGACCTGTTCGATCTCAAGGCTCTTATACTCACCCAGTTCAAACTGGGGCCGGACATCCACCTCCGCAGTGTAAACAAAGGTTCCGTTCTCGGCAAATTTTCGCTCACGGATATCAGGGTGAACAACCGCATCGATCTTGCTCTTCTCAAGGGCATCGAAATAGGTGTCCTGGATCAGTTTCTCAGCCAAATCATACTCGACCTTTGGCCGATAATTTTTTTCCAGGACCTGCCGGGGCACCTTGCCCTTGCGAAACCCTTTCAGTGAGACTTCAGAGTTCAGTTTCCTATAGGCGGACTCCAGCTCCTGGGCAACCTGCGCTTCCGGCAGGGTTATAGTCATTTTTTTGGTAAGCGCACTTACATCTTCAACATTGATCTGCATGCAACACCTTCCTTGTTTCAAACATTTTCAACAACACAGTCATACTGTGGAGGAACGCCTCAGGGGTTCTCTCCTTACGGTATGGATTAAGATATCTGCCTGTCCCCCGGCATTCGCACCAGGGCTGTTTTTTGCTGGTGCGAGAGGGGGGAGTCGAACCCCCATACCAAAGGCGCTGGTTCCTAAGACCAGTGCGTCTACCAATTCCGCCACTCTCGCTTGAACATGGAAAAATAACCAACTTTCGGATCACAGTCAAGGACGGCTTGCGATTTTGGCCCGATTTAAAGCCAATTGCCTTCGCCGCGGCAAGACAACGGGCTGCTTTTCCGCCATGGGCCTAACCCCCGACGCCCATCATCTAAAACATTGATCAGAGAATTATTCTGCCAAAAATAATGAACAGCCCCACTTGACAGGCGAGGGAAAAAACGTTTTATACTTGAAAAAATTCAAACATTGCCTCATCCCGGAACACGGTGCAAATCCGTGGCGGTCCCGCCGCTGTAATCGGGGATGCTGGTCCGCACAGGGAATTTCCCGGCCACTCCCAGAACATTAATGGGGGGAAGGCAGCAGACCAGCAGACGATCCGAAAGCCAGAAGACCTGATGCTAATGTTTTACGCACGTATTGCTGTTCGTCTGGGTATTCTAATGGAAACAGAACCCGGAGTGACTCCCATGGGGTTACTCCGGGTTTTTTTATGCACGCAGGTCAACAATCAACAGGAGAACACCATGAAAGCACAAAAAGAGATCATTTCATACCGTCGGCGCTGCAACCTGATAGGCCAGGGCACCGGCCTTTCCCATTATATTCTGCTCGCCCCCAGCGCCGAGACAACACGAAAGGACGGCAACAAGTAATGGCACAGACACACAAACAGGCGATGGCGACCATTTTCGCCAACACCGGCCAGGGCCCAAATTTTTCCGTGCTGGAAATCGGCGACCCTGACCGGGTTGCGGTTGTCGAAGCAGATACGGCCTACTGGGCCTTGATCGACCGGCATAATCTCCCCCAGGCCCTGGCTGGCTCCATGACCCAAGAGTTCACCGCCCGCGCCCCGGAATTTCAGGCGGAGATGAATCACCTGCGTGCGGGCTTGCAGCTCTCCGCCGCCTACCTGAACCCCACCGAACGCTGCAATCTGAACTGCAGCTACTGCTACCTCCCCGAAGAAATGCGCAAAAACGGCATCGACATGGGGGAGGAAAAAGTGATGCTCGCCCTCGAAAAACTACTGCAACACTTCCGGAAGATTCTCCCGGAAGGGGTAAAACCGCAGCTGATCTTTCACGGCAGCGAGCCCATGGTCGCCAGGGATGCCGTATTTGCCGCAATTTCCCGTTTTAAGGATGACTTCCATTTCGGCATCCAGACAAACGCCACTCTGCTTGACGACACGGCAATCAACTTTTTAAGAACCCACCGGGTCGGCATCGGTCTGTCCCTGGATGCCCCCACTGCGGAGGTCGCCAACCGCACCAGGAAAAACTGGCAGGGCAACGGATATTTCGACACCGTTGTTTCGGTGATCAAAAAACTCGTTGATTATCCGGCCCTGAATGTCATTACCACCGTAACTCAAGCCAACGTGCACACCCTGACCGAGATGGTGGACTTTTATCATGGGCTGGGGGTGCGGGTGGTCATGCTCAATCCGGTTCGCTGCACACGTCAAGGCGGAATGGATCTGAAACCGGACAACCATGTTCTGGCCGAGGCTTTCTTCAAGGCGCTGGATCGCTCTTTTGAACTTTTTGAACAAACCGGCAGAAAACTTGTCATCGCCAACTTCGCCAATGTCCTGGCCGGAGTTATCGGTCCGACCGGCCGCAGGCTGATGTGCGACATCTCTCCCTGCGGCGGCGGTCGTTGTTTCTTTGCCGTTTCCGCGGACGGCGAGGTCGTGCCGTGCAGTGAATTCATCGGGATGAACGAGTTTTCCGGAGGAAATATCTTTTGTGACGACCCTGCCGATATTCTTGCCAGCAAGCCCTTCCAGGAGGTAACGAGCCGGAAAGTAGAAAAAATTCAGCCCTGCGCAGGATGCGCCATCCGGCATTTCTGCGGGGCGCCATGCCCGGCCGAGATCTACAAGGTGTCCGGAGACATCAATGCGCCGAGCCCTTACTGCAGCTTCTTTGAGGAACAGGTGCGCCATGCCTTCCGGATAATCTCCCAACAACGGGAGGATGCGTATCTCTGGGACAGCTGGCGGACCGAAACGGAAATGTCCTATTGCTGGAAGTAACTTCTTGCCGCTCAAACCAGCCGGGGCTCTTCCCCGGCTGGTTTTTTTCTCGAATTCCTTTCCTGTCCTTGCCAATCTCGATTACAATATCTTGGCAGACACACCCCCTAAACGCAGCATAACGCCCCGATACCGTGAGCTGAAAACACATAAGGAGAATGCCATGAAGGTCGTCGCTTTTAACGGAAGCGCCCGCAAGGGCGGGAATACCGCAAAATTGCTGAATACCACCTTGGAAGAGCTGGCTTTGCAAGGAATCGAAACAGAGCTGGTGGAGCTGTCAGGCCAACCGATCTCCGGCTGCACCGCCTGCTATCAGTGTTTCAAGAACAAAGACAATCGTTGCGCCGTGGAAAAGGACATCATCAACGATTGTCTTGCCAAGATGATCGAGGCGGATGGCATCCTCCTGGGTTCCCCCACCTACTTCGCCGATGTCTCCGCAGGGATGAAGGCCCTGATCGAGCGGTGCGGCATGGTTTCCCGGGCCAACGGCGATCTGTTCAGACGCAAGGCCGGGGCCGGGGTGGTCGCGGCCCGTCGGGCTGGGGCCTATCAGGTGTTCAACTCCCTCAACGCCTTTTTTCTGATCGGCCAGATGATCGTGGTGGGCTCCTCTTACTGGAACATCGGCATGGGCAGAGAACCAGGCGATGTGGCCAACGACGAGGAAGGCATGAAAACCATGCGCGACCTGGGACGCAACATGGCCTGGCTTCTCCGGAAAACCAACGCGGAATAGGCAATCAGTCCAGAAAACCCCAGGATTGCACCTCCCGCTGCAACAGATGGTTGTCGTACCGCCTGAGCAGGGCGATAGCCTCCCGGGTGGCCGCCAAGGGAAACTGGAGCCGCTCCAGCTTTCCTTGCTCCATCTCCTGAATCCGGCGCAAAAACTGAATGGTCTGAATGGAAAGGGGCTGGGAATTCGCCGTGGCCCGGGGTTCGCAACGGCTGCAAATCAAGCCGTTGCGCAAGGGGCTGAAACGGTACAAGACCCCAGGGGTGCCAAGGACACGGCAATCAAGACAGCCTGTCAGGTCGGGACGATATCCAAGGATATCCAGCAGCCTGACGTGAAAAAAAATGATCGTGCGGTTGACAGCCACTCCCGGCACGGACAACCCCTCCAGCGCCCAGGCAAGCAGCCGGAAAAGATCTTCGTCACTGTCATGCTCCCTGGTCCAGTGCAGGACAAGTTCGCAAAGGAGGGAGGCGGCGATGTACAGCTCATAGTTTTGCCGCAACCGTGGAAAAGGGGCCACCAAATCGGCTTGGTCCAAACGCATAAGGGAACTGTGACGGCTTGGGGCGAAATAGATGTCGAGGAGAGAAAACAGCTCAAGCTTGTTGACAAAACGTTTTTTGCTGCGCTTGGCACCCTTGGCGATAAGCACGATTTTGCCGTGCTCCATGGAGAACACGGTAACAATCTTGTCGGAATCCCCGTGGTCTTTGACCTGGAGCACAACGGCCTGACTTTGCTGCAAGGACATCGGCCGTTGCCGTGACTATTCGGTCGGGAATGAAACCCGGGCGCTTTCCATTGACTTGCCGATGGGCGGGACCGGTTTGCCGTTCAGAGTGAGGACGATGCCTCCGGCGTTCCCAACGAAAAGGGAAATCTTCTTTGCCGCCTGCCAGACCAGGTGATCTCCTGGCTGGTAAACTGCGGACTTCTTCTTTTCCTTGTCAACCTGCACGGAGAGCCAGGTCGTTGCGGTAAACTTCGCCTCCAGGACATAGTTCATTCCGGGGGCTCTTACCAAGGAGGGCGGGGGCGAAACAGCTGCGGCAGGAACCGGCTTGGCCACTTCCCGAGGCTCCGGGGTCTGTCCCGGCTTCTGCTTGAAAGCCTGCGGCACAATTACGGGTTTACCGTCATCTGTTTTTTTCCCTCCGAGGCCCTGCCCCCCTTCAACCTTCTGGGCTTCCGCAGCCTGCCCGGCCTTTTCTGGCAAGACCAGGGACTTCTTCTCTTCTTGCCCGGTTTTTTCAGCGCCGGGTCCCGGCGCGGTCAGAGCCGGATCCTGTGCCCCACCCTGCGTCAAAGGCGGCGGCTCCGTTCCCGCCACGTTGGCAGCACCGGGGCCTGCCCCTGGCTCGCTACGCACGGGAGCGGCGATGGGGGGAGGCTGTAAAACCGGGGCATGAGGGGTCGCGGCTTTCCGGGAAATATCGGCGGGCGGAGCGGATGAATTTAGAAAATCAAGAATCAGATATCCGGCAAAAAAAAGAGCGCCCACGACAATAAAAAAAATAATGACCCGCCCCCAGGGGAAAGTGCGGCCTTCGGCCAGAGCCTCGCCGGCAAGAACCTCCTGGACATTGATTTTTTCCGTTGGCCTGGCGTCTCCATTATTCTGCTCGATGTACCAGGCCAACGCCTCATTGGGATCAAGGCCAAGATACTGCGCATAATTTTTTATAAATCCCCGGGCAAAAACTTCCGCCGGCAGAGCCTTGGGATTGTCCTCCTCAATGGCCCGAAGAGTTGAGGCATGGATGCGCGTCTTTTGCGCGACCTCGTCAAGGTCTTTCCCCTGACTCATGCGATGTTTCTTCAGAAAGCTGCCAAGGGTTTCATCGGATCGTGATAAAGCCGCGGGTTGGCCGGTTGCGTCATCAGCAGATGTTGAGTCCTTGGTCATGGAGGGATATCCCTTCGCAGAGGTTATTGGGGACGGACTGGACAAAGCCGTAATAAAAACCGTGCCGCTCACATGGCAAGAGCGGCAACAGCGCCGGAGGCGCTGAGGCTAACGGCAATAATTGTTCCGCAACAGCTCCTAAGGTATTTTTTTAATATATGCCTGGTCACGCAGCTCTTTTACCCATTTCTGAAACTGGCTGTTCAGCGCCTCCTCATACAGATGTTGCCGAATTTTCTCTTTCACGGTTTCAAATGGAGCTTGGTGAGAGACATCTCCCTCATCGGAAAGAAGCTTGAAAAACTGGTACCCGACCGGAGTCTCCTGAATGGCGCTGATCTGCCCCACCTTCAGGCCGAGAATGCTTGTTTTCATGTAGTCCGCCATTTCCGACTTTTTGAAGACGCCGATATCGCCCCCATCCTTGGCCGAAGGCAGATC
>JAJZRF010000073.1 GCA_021847425.1 Deltaproteobacteria bacterium
CCCATCACCCATCGGGAATACACCGCCTCGGTGGCCTTTATCACCGGCCATGAAGACCCCACTAAGGAAACCTCCAATATTGCCTGGGACAAGATTTCCACCGGCATCGGCACCCTGGTTTTTTACATGGGGATCAAGAACCTTCCCTTTATCACCGAAAATCTGATCAAGCATGGCCGCGCCCCGGAGACCCCGGTGGTGGTGGTGCGCTGGGCCTCCACCCCGATCCAGCGCTCGGTGGTCGGCACTCTGGCCACCATCGCCGAGATAGTCAAAAAGGAAAAGATCAAGCCTCCAGCCCTGATCGTGGTGGGCGAGGTCGTCAAGCTGCGCGACACCATCAACTGGTTTGAGAAGAGGCCGCTGTTCGGCAAACGCATCCTGGTGACCCGGACCCGCGAACAGGCCAGCGAGCTGGTTCGCCTCCTGGAGGATCAGGGCGCCGACTGCGTGGAAGGGGCCACCATCGCCCTTGCCCCCCCGGACAGCTGGGAGGAGCTGGATGCGGAATTGAACCGGCTTGGCGACTACCAGTGGCTGGTCTTCACCAGCATCAACGCCATCCGTTTTTTCTTCACCCGGCTCTTTGAGCAGGGGTTGGATTGCCGGGCCCTGGCCGGGCCGAAGATCGCCGTGGTCGGCACCTCCACCGCCGACATTCTCAAAGAGTACGGGCTCATCGCCGATCTGGTGCCGGAGGAATTCACCGGCGAGGGGCTGGCGGCCAGCTTGGTGGCGCAGGGGGTGCGGGGCAGCAAGATTCTGCTGCCCCGGGCCAAGAAGGCCAGGGAGATCCTGCCTGAGATCCTCCAGGAGAACGGGGGTGCGGTTACCATTGTGCCGGTGTATCAGAATGTCCGGCCCAGGGATTATGACCTGGTGCGGCAGGAACTGGCCGAAGGCAGCATCGACATGGTCACCTTCACCAGTTCGTCCACGGTGACCAACTTTCTTGACATGCTGGGGCCGGAGCGGGAATCGCTGCTGGCCGGGGTCAAGGTGGCCACCATCGGCCCGATTACCGCCAGAACCGCAGAAAAGGCCGGGCTTGCCATTGATGTGCAGCCAAAGACCTACACCATCCCGGCCCTGGTGGAAAGCATCCTTGATTTTTACGAGAAATACCTGCCCGGCCAACCCTCCCCTTTCCCGCAAAGGGGAGGGCGCCACAGTTAGACGATCTTATCAAATGCCAGCTGGCTCGCGCCGCACACCGGGCATTTTTCCGGGGCTTCGCCCTCGCAGGTATAGCCGCACACCGAGCAGACATGGAAGTCGCTTTCTTCCTGATTGCCCAGGCTGTCCAGAGCCTTCTGATACAAGGCGGCATGGATCTTTTCCACCTCGTTGGCATAGCTGAAGCTGCGCTCCGCCGATTTGTGCCCTTCCTCCTTGGCCGCGGCAATCATCCCCGGATACATCTCCTGAAATTCATGGGTCTCGCCGTTGATGGCTTCTTTCAGGTTGGCTGCGGTGTCGCCGATACCCTTGAGCGCCCGCAGATGGGCGTGGGCATGGATGGTTTCCGCGTGGGCTGCGGCGCGAAAGAGTCTGGCCGTCTGCTTAAATCCCTCCTTGTCGGCCTTGTCGGCAAAAGCCAGATACTTACGGTTTGCCTGTGATTCCCCGGCAAAGGCCTCCCAAAGATTCTTCTCTGTTTTGCTCATACGGCTTCTCCTTTTTCTGGTTTTTTTTTTTTACAAAAAAAGACTTTTTAAAAATACCATTCATGGGGTAAACAGGTACAACTTCCTATAAAAAAGCAGGTTCTGATCGTGAAGCCGGTACCATCTACAAAGTATTGGCCAAAATCAAGGGAAACACCATGAAAAAAAGAATTCTTCTCCCCGCTGAAGAGCGCATTACCCAATGGTACAACGTTATGCCCGACATGCCGGGCGGCATGCCCCCTCCCCTGAATCCGGCCACCAAAGAGCCGCTCACCCCTGAGCTGATGGCGCCCATCTTCCCCATGGGTCTGCTGGAACAGGAGATGAGCGACAAGCGCTGGATCGACATCCCCGAGGAGATCCAGGACATCTGGTCCATCTGGCGGCCCTCCCCCCTGGTGCGCGCCAACTTTCTGGAAGAAAAGCTGGGCACCAAGGCGAAGATCTATTTCAAGTACGAGGGGGTCTCCCCTTCCGGCAGCCACAAAACCAACAGCGCCGTGGTGCAGGCCTATTACAACAAGCGGGAAGGCGTCAAGCGGTTGGCCACCGAAACCGGGGCCGGACAATGGGGCAGCGCCCTCTCCTTTGCCACCCATAAGTTCGGCCTTGAGTGCAAGGTGTACATGGTGCGGGTTTCCTACGATCAAAAACCGTACCGCAAGTCGATGATGCACACCTACGGCGCGGAAATCGTGCCCAGCCCCAGCCCGGATACGCCCACCGGCCGGGCCATCCTCGCCAATGATCCCAACAGCCCCGGCTCCTTGGGAATCGCCATCAGCGAGGCCTTGGAAGACGCGGTTTCCCGCGAGGATACCAAGTACGCCCTGGGCTCGGTATTGAACCACGTCTGCCTGCACCAGACCGTGATCGGCCTGGAGGCCAAGAAGCAGATGGCCATGATCGGCGAAACCCCGGATGTGGTGATCGGCTGCTGCGGCGGCGGCTCCAACTTTGCCGGCCTGGCAGCACCCTTCCTGCCCGATAAGCTGGAAGGCAAGAATATCCGGCTGGTCGGGGTGGAACCGGCATCCTGTCCCTCGCTCACCAAGGGCATCTATGCCTATGATTTCGGCGATGTTTCCGAGCGCACCCCGCTCTTGTACATGTACACCCTGGGCCATGATTTCATGCCGCCGGGCATCCATGCCGGAGGGTTGCGGTATCACGGCATGTCCCCCATTGTCAGCGCCATGCTCAGGGAAAACCTGATGGAGGCCATGGCCTTGAATCAGGTGGAATGCTTTGAGGCCGGGGTGCTTTTTGCCCAGACCGAGGGGATCATCCCGGCGCCCGAGTCCTGCCATGCGATCCGGGCGGCGATCATCGAGGCCATGAAAGATCCGAAGGAACCCAAGACCATCCTCTTCAATCTTTCCGGCCACGGCCACCTCGATCTTTCCAGCTACGACAAATACTTCGCCGGAGAATTGCACAACTTCGAGTACCCTGCCGAGGCAGTGGCAGAAGCGAAGAAGCATCTGCCGAAGATTTGAGCCTGACATTGCCCATGGCAATCCTGCGCGCCGCATCCCTGCTCCGAAAACCGAGGGGAATGCGGCGCGTTTTTTTTCTTTGCCTGGGGCTCTGTCTCGCCCTGCCTGCTTCGCTTTGGGCCGGAGGCGGCCAGTCCCTTGAAACCCTGGTGGAAAACGGCGGCCTCATCGTTACCCGAAACGGGGGCATCATTTACGAACACAATGCCGACAGGCAGTTCATGCCTGCCAGCGTGCAGAAAATCGGCACGGCCCTGGCCGCCATCCATATCCTTGGCAAGGATTACCGCTTTACTACCCGCTTCTACCTGGGCAGTGACCACGATCTGTACATCCGTGGCTTTGGTGACCCTCTGCTGGTTTCGGAAGAGGTGGCCAAGATTGTGACCGCGCTCCGTGGCCGCGGCATTTCCACGATCCGCAACATCCATGTCGATAACAGCGGTTGCCAGCTTGAAAGCGGAACCGATGGGGCCACCAGCACCCTCAATCCCTACGATGCCCAGAACAGCTGTCTGGCGGTGAATTTCAACACCATCAATTTTATCAAGGGCGCGGACGGCGCGGTGCGCTCCGGCGAGGCGCAGACCCCAACCATCCCGCTGATGCAAGAATTGGCGCAAGGGCTCCGTTCAGGCTCCGGCCGGATCAACGCCACGGCCACCGGTAACCAGAGCCTGCGCTATGTGGGGGAGTTGTTCGTTGCCATGTTCAAAAAACAGGGGATAACGGTGAGCGGGAAGATTATCCAAGGCCCGGTGCCGGAGGGGCTCAAGCCGGTGTACGAGCATGGTTCGAGCAAGAGCCTGGACGAGGTGCTGACCGGACTGCTCAAGTACTCCAACAACTTCATCGCCAACCAGCTTTTCCTGGCCATGGGCGCAAAGGAATACGGCTGGCCCGTCACCTGGGACAAGGGTCAGCGGGCCGTGACCGCTTTTTACCGCAACGAACTGGGGCTTTCAGAAAAGGACATCGTGGTCCGCGAAGGCTCCGGCCTCTCCCGTCAGAACCGGGTGACACCCAGGGCAATGCTCGCCATCCTCGAAGCGTTCAAGCCCCATGCCGGGCTGCTCCCCTTTGAGAACAACTGCCTGCGCAAATCCGGCACCATGACCGGGGTGTATGGGTATGGAGGATATTTTGCCGGGGAGCGCGGGTTGGACAGCTTTGTTCTTCTGCTCAATCAGGCAAAGAACAACCGGGATCAGGTGCTGGAACTGCTTGGCGCCATGCACGATGCAAAGGGGAAACGGAAGAACTGAAAGGAAGGTTTCTCTTTGAAGGGCTGATTTCGAAAAAGGGAATTAAGTATGGTGTCCCGAATGGCGCTAGTTTAAGGTTTTTGCCTGGGAGATCACCCACAATGATCGGTTAAAACTACGACCTCGCCGATTTGACGACGCACAGGGGAAAGTGCCCCTCAACACAATCGGCGGCAAGAAAAAACTACCAGCGGCTAATATCGCCTAAGCATAAAATGTGAGAGACTCAGAGACGCAAAAATCATGCTGAAATCGCTTAAACTAGCGCCATTCTATGGTGTCCCCGGAATTCCCCCGCAGGAGATGTAGATGATCTGACGGGCTGCAAGGCCGGGCAGCATGGGGATAAGCTCGGTGCAACCGGATCGGGGCGGGTCGAGCAGGAGGCAGTCAAAGGTGGCCTTTTCGATAAGCAACCGTCTCGCCGCCTTGGTGGCGCTTTCCTGACTGAATCGGCAGCGGTCACCAAGCCCGGCAGCCTCGGCGTTGCGCACACCGCTGCGGATGGTGGAGCGCTGCATGTCCATGCCAATCACCTGCCAACCCTGCATGGCCAGGGGAAGGGAGAAATTGCCCATGCCGCAGAAGAGATCCAGCGCCTTGGTGGGCTGTATCCCCCGCGTCCACTCCAGCAGCAGCCGGATGCAGTTTTCATTTTGCCCGAGATTGACCTGGCAGCCCCCCCCGGTTCCAAGGTGTATAGACCGGGCAGATCGGGGGGTATCCGCTGAGCCGAGGGCACAAGCACTTCCAAGAGGTCCGCTTCCTGGTCCTGCTTGTGCTGACCGCACCCACCTCCCCAGGCAGCACGCGGGGCACCATGACCACCTGGCCATCGGCCAAACGGCCCAGGCCAAGCCCTCCCTTGATTATTTTGTCAACCGTGAGTTCCACGGGTTTACTCATCGGCGGCTCCGCACTGTTTTCTTTCTTCTTTTGCGCGCCCAAAAGAAGAAACAAGAAAAAGGCACCCCAGCCAGTCCTGGCGCTACGGGCTTCCCTTACTTCTCGACGAGGGCGGGACGCGGAAAAACTCGGGCTTCGCCCTCAAACAATTCCCGCGTCTTTTTCCGCCCTCGCTTGCGAGGCGCGGCAGGACAAAATGGGAGGAGAAGGAGATCCCCATTGGCACGCAGCCGAGCACCGGAGAAGCTGCCGAAAAGGGATTTGCACTATTTGAGCGAAGCGAGTTTGCAAAGCCCCGGCAGCACAGAAAAATGGTTGGTATTCAGATAAAAATGCCGGCACAGGGCCAGAACCCCATACCGGCATTTTGGGGGCAATTCACCCCCATCACATCTTAATAATTCTTGTCAGCATAGGCGAGCCAACCACCTGCTTCCACGAGTTTTTTTTATCAAATTCGTTAAATTTAAAAGGAATAACCACTTTCTTGCTGCCCTGGGCAGTGATCGTGCCCCCAGCCAAATCCACCCCGATCTTCACCGCATCCCCTAGGCCAAAGAGGGTTTCGATATCCTTTTTCGGCAACTCGATGGCCAGCATGCCGCCATCCACGATTCCGCCGGAAAACGAAAAAGCTGAAAATCGTCGCCAACCCGCACAACATAAAAAAACCCGCTGCGGAATTAACCGGCAGCGGGTTTTAAAAGCAATCAACAAAAAGAAAAACGGTCTGTTACTCTTCTTCTTTTTCAGCCAGACTTTTGGCAACCAATACTCCGGCAACGCCAAGCAGACCCAGGCCTTTGGCCTTTTTCATGGCCGGCTTCATAAGGCTTGCCAAGAGCGACCGCCGGATATTCGCCTCCGGCATCACCTGCGGCGTACTCGTCTTGTCCAGCAGCTCAAGATCTTTCTTGTTTCCGTAGTAGTAAACATTGGGACCAATTTTGACATTGGCTGATTCAAGCCTTTTTGCGCCTTTCTTTACGTAACCAGAGACCTTTGATTTGGGGTCGTTCAGGTCGCCGAATATCCTGGCGTCGGCAATACAGGTCTGCACGCAGGCAGGTTCCAGGCCAGCGGCCAGCCTTTCAACGCAAAAGGTGCATTTGTCGGCCTTAGGGTCTTTAAGTTCCTCGTTAACGTACCGAGCCCCATAAGGACAAGCGTCACGGCAGGCCCCGCAGCCAAGGCACCGTTCCTTGTCAATCTGTACCGAGCCATTGAAGGGGTCTTTCCAGGTGGCAGCGACCTTCATGGTTTTGGTTTTGCCGGTCTTGGCGTCCTTAAAGGTCTTCTCCACCTGATCCGCCGGACAGACAGGAATACAGGCCGGTTTGTCACAATGATTGCACAATCCCGGATAAAAGGTAAAAGACAACCCCTTACTCGTTTTTGCCGGGCCGAGCCTTCTCAGCCAGTTCCGACGGTAACCCTCTTTCGTCGGCACCTGCCACTCTGCGCGGCAAGCCAAGGCGCAGGCGTGACACCCGACACACCGGTTTAAATCTATCACCATAGCATATTGGGTCATATCATATCTCCTTTAAGCTTTCTTAATTTCAAAGTAAGGAATTTCCGCAGGAATAGCCACAAGTTCAGGTATATCCAACACCTTGTCGTTTTTAACAATTCTGACAAAGTTGGTCCGCTTGCTGGTGGCCCCCATAAACGGGTCCTCAACCGTATTGGTCATCATAAAACCATCGGCAGCGCCCTTTTTAAAGGCTCGGGTAAGAAGAGGCGATATGCTGCCAAA